>NZ_JACJDN010000584.1:0-2489 GCF_014163565.1 Pseudoalteromonas sp. SR45-5
CGACAGAAATATTCCTGTTACACCTGTAGAATCTTTCACTGCAACGGGCGATGCACAATTTAACATTGAAGTAACAGGTAAAGCAGTTAAAGGTTCAATGAAAAGTGCAGTAGTAACTGTAATGACTTTAGATGCATC
The DNA here is from genome assembly GCF_014163565.1 of Pseudoalteromonas sp. SR45-5. Classification (NCBI taxonomy): domain Bacteria; kingdom Pseudomonadati; phylum Pseudomonadota; class Gammaproteobacteria; order Alteromonadales; family Pseudoalteromonadaceae; genus Pseudoalteromonas; species Pseudoalteromonas sp. SR45-5. The sequence continues at coordinate 139 of NZ_JACJDN010000584.1, forward strand.
TGGTCAAAGCGTTCCTGTTGCATTTCGCTCAGCTGCTTCAGCAGAGGCTGAGTCTTTTTCTGAAGAAGCACTATCACAAGATGCTGCAGATGCAGCGGTAGAAGCAAGTAAAATTGCCGCTAACCCTGAAGTGCTAACTGATGAAAACGGTCGTTACAGCATCTACCTAGATGATGATTTTACTGGACCTGTTTACATTACTGTCAAAACGTCTGAAGAAGGCGATGATAGCTTTTTACGTTGTGATGCTTACGTAGGTTGTGGCACTTACGATGAAGCGCCAGAAGTTGACGACGAAAATGATGGCGATACTGATATTGAGTTTGGCGAATGGTACAAAACTGACCTAGAGCTTTCTGTTGTTAAGTTTATTCCAGCTGTTGAAGCAGATACATCTGGAGCGAGCGCTGCAGCTGGCGACGATAATGTTATAGGTTCTTATAAAGCTAATGTTACTTTTTTAACATCGTTAGTGGCAGGTCTTCTTCTTGACTCAGGTTCAAGTGTAGATGAAGACGCTATTGCTACAGCTAGCTTAAACACTGTTGTACAAGTAATGGGTCAAGACGCAGCACTTTTACTTTCTGCTATTATTGGCGATTTATCTAACGGCGGCGCTGTAGATTTAAGTAATGTTGATGGCGAAGAAGAACTTACTGACGGTATTTTAGCAATTGCACAGCTTTCATCTTCAATTCAAGGTTTACCTTCAATTGGTGATGTAATGAGCAGCATTAAAGCTGGTATTAAATCAGGCCAGTTTAAAGGTAATACTGACGCTGGCATTGCTGCAATAGCTACAATGTTACAAACAGCAATTACAAATACTGCAAACATTTTTGTTGCTGTAGCAACGGGTGATGAAACTGCAATTGAAAACGCTTTAAAAGCGGCATTCTCTATTAACAACCCTAATGCAACACAAGCACAAATTGATGCGTTTGCCGCTAATTCAGTAGGTATTGCTAAAAAAGCAAAAGCAGCTAAAGACAAAGCTGTTAAAAATGGTGCAGCAACTGATGCCGGCCTTGCAGCCGCTGCAGTAAAAGTTAAAAAAGCACTAGAAGTAATTGGTTGTACTGGTGCAGAGTGTACAGTTGGAGATGATTTTTATACAGCTCTAGCAGCTGCTTTAACAGTAGAAGTTACAGCTTCACAAACTGCACTTACTGCATTAGAAATGGATATTGAAACAGCTCAAAGTTCACTTGCTGATGTTCAAGCAATGGGTGGCGATGCTCTTACAGCTGATAACGCAGCTGCATTTGTAAGCGCTGTAACATTACTGAAAAATGAAGCTGCTACTGCTGGTTTAACAGCTAAAGCGGGTTCTATTTTTGTTAAATCACAAGGTTATGTAACTGCTGCAAAAGCGTTAGTTACTCAAAGCTCTGATTACCAACAGATTCTTGATTCTGCAACGTCTTTACAAACAGATGCAGGTGTTGCTGTAACTGACACCGTTGCATACGACGCTGCATTAGCTGCACTAGTAGCGGAAGCAGAAGCAGCGATTGAAACGTTTGATATTGCTCTTGCTGCTGCAAAACTAGTTGCTGAAGACACTGCAGACGTTGCTGATGAGAAAAAATCAGCAGCAGACACAGCTGAAGCAGCTTCTACAAGCGCACTTGCTAACGCAGAAGGTGCAATGGTAGATACAGCCGCAAACGCAACTGAAGCTCTTGAGCTTGCTATGACTGCTGTTACTGCTGCGTCTGATTTTGCTGCTGCTGTTGATGCACTTGAAATTGCTATTGAGCAAGCACTAGTTGCTGCTAATGCTTACCTAGACCTTGAAGGCGAAGGCGCACAAGCAATGATTGATGCGCTTACAGCTATGCAAACAGCTGCTGTAGCTCAAGGTGAACTAGCTAGCGAGCAATTTGTAACAGCTTATAACCTACAACTTGTTGCTGAAGCGGCGGTTGCTAAACTTGAAGTACTAACTTCTGTTAAAGCTACATCAGAGTCATTATCGACTATGACTGTGCTTACTAACACTGGCGGTCAAGCGGTTATCGATGCAGCAGACGTTCTTGCTGACGTAATTGATGAACTAGCTGAAATGGGTAACTCAGGTGAAGGTACTTCTACTCGTCAACCTGATTGGTCATATAACTATGACTTAGATGCGTTAGTTTTAGAATTAGAGAACGAAACTACCGGTGAAATGATCAGTGCTTCAGCTTCTTACCAAGGCGAGCAATTAGTTGTTGCTTGGGGCGCTACATTAATGGGTGAAAATGACGCAACTGTTTCACTTGTTACTGCTGATACACAAGCACAAGCACTTGAAGATTGTGTTGATTTTGCTGCAGGTACAATTGATGCTACTCAAATTGATTCAT
>NZ_JACJDN010000585.1:0-2487 GCF_014163565.1 Pseudoalteromonas sp. SR45-5
CAGCTATTTAGCTCTATTGTTACTTACGGCGCCAGCCACTCCATACATCATCTATATCATCGGCTTTATTTTTTTTCTTTTTCTTGCCTGTGCCTTCTGGTTTTGCCATTGGCTTTTCATTTTTAAGCGCATCAGCTGCATCAAGGTTTGCTTGGTTTACAGCAAAACCGGTTACTTCTTCACGCTCTAGGCGTAGTTTGTTTTTCTTCTCGATTATTTTAAAGTGATGCAAATCTTCATAATCAACCAATGAAAGCGCTAAACCTACTTCACCAGCACGGCCGCTTCGACCAATACGGTGCATGTAATCAGCAGGACTGCGTGGTAGATTAAAGTTTATTACCACTGGCAGCTTTTCAATATCTAAACCACGTGCAGCAATATCGGTTGCGATCAGTACTTCGATTTCGCCCGCTTTAAATTTTTCTATTACACGAGTTCGCTCACTTTGGCCTTTATCGCCATGGAAAACTTGTGCATTAACACCGCGCTTTTCAAGTTTGCTAGCCAAGTGCTCACAGTCTTTTTTCGCGTTCACAAAAATCAATGCTTGGCGCCATTTATGGGTTTTAATTAAATGCGCTAAAACCGTGGTTTTCTCGCCTTTGTTAACACTAAACACGCGCTGTACAAGTGTGCTTTCATCTTTATTTTGTACTTGTATTTCAACAGGATTAGTTAACAGTTCTTGCGTTAATTGAGTGACTTGCTCTGGGAAGGTCGCTGAAAACAACATGGTTTGTTTTTTAGCAGGCATTAACGCTAAAAGATCAGCCAGCTCTTCGGTAAAGCCAAGGCTTAGCATACGGTCGGCTTCATCAAGCACTAAGGTCGTCACTTTATCGAGCTTAATCGCATTGCTTGAGATTAAATCAAGCAAACGACCTGGCGTTGCAACAATAATATCGGCGCCGCCGCGCAGTGCCTGCATTTGTGTATTAACCGACACACCACCAAACACGGCCACCGCTTTAATTGCGCCATTAAAGTTAGCAGAATACGATTTAACGCTATCGGCCACCTGCGTTGCAAGCTCGCGAGTAGGTACCAAAATAAGCCCAGTAACAAAGTTACCTTTACTGGCAGTATTTTTAGCGCCCTGCTCTAAAAATAGGGTTTGTAGCATAGGTAAAGCAAACGTCGCTGTTTTACCTGAGCCAGTATTTGCCCCCGCAATTAAGTCACTTCCCGTCAAAATACTCGGAATTGCTTGTGCCTGAATAGGTGTAGGTTGTGTGTATTCAAGATCAGACAATCGAGCAATTAGCTCTGGAATTAGGCCAAGATCGTTGAAATTACTAGGATTTGCGGCTGAGGTCATAAAATTTGCGGGCTCATTACTAAAATAGCCTGCAATTTTAGCGTATTTATTACCCGTTAAGTAGGGGTTAGTGATTTTAATGTGGTTTTAGAAAAAGAGAAAAGCTGTTACTCCCTTTTCTCTTTAAATATATAACAATCGAGTTGGATTAAAAAGTGGTTATGTTTCGTCTTTGCCTAAAGCTATTTGTAGTCTAGCTTTTGTTTCTTTTAAGTAATTTATATAAGGGTATGAGTCATCTGCAATTGCTAGAGCAGATTCCATATTTTCAAGCGCTTGACGAGTATCCCCCTGCATTTCATAGCCATAAGATAAGGCTGAAAGCGCATCGACTGATTTTGGGTAGTTTTTTATATTGTACTTAAACACCTCTATAGCGCGGGTAAACTGCTTGCTGCCCGTTAAGTTATAACCGAGTGATCTAACAGCGCGGTCTGGTGGCGCAACCTGCTCGCCCCATTGTTGAGATAAGTTTTGATAATAAGCATCAATAGAGGCTACATCGTCAGTTAAATCACTTATGGGCATTTGTTTAGGCAAAAATAAGTTGTGATAGGCATTAAATGCACCAGCAACGGAAGTCAGGTTATGCGAGACACCGTCAAACGCATTACTAAAGAAGCGTAGCTCTCGCACTTTATGCGATTGCAGTGATTGCTGTAATTCATCGTATCTTTCACGCATTATGCCGGCTTCTTCGCCAATATTGATATAAACGTAGTTATTCAGGTCTTTTGTTTTAGCTATAAACGATTTTGTACTTTTTACCGATGCGCCATAGTTCCACCAAACGGCAGGGCTGTAAGCAATATGCGCTTGGAAAAGCTCAGGGTTAGCTTGCATAGTATAAAGTGCAAACACGCCTGCTGCTGAGCCCCCAGCAATCACATTAAAGTTATGCGTACGATAGTTTTTATTAATTAAGGGCATAAGCTCTTGCTCAATAAATGCTAAAAACCTTGCTGCACCACCACCTTCACCTACCGGGCCTTGTGGCTCTTTATTAACTGTGGGGTATAAATCTCTTAAGCGATTGGTGTTTTCAATAGCGACAATAATAACCTCAGGCGCAAGATTATTATTTTGCAGTCGATCCATTACAGCACTTATAAGCGGTATGTTACCCGCGCCATCTAGGCGATAAATAACTGGATAAACTTTGTTTG
>NZ_JACJDN010000586.1:0-2485 GCF_014163565.1 Pseudoalteromonas sp. SR45-5
GGTTATCCCCATATACTTGAGTAATCTTTAAAATAAATGAAGTGCGAAGAGAAACTATAATGACGCTTGAGAGAACCGACCGAGTCGAAATCCCAGTCCTTGCACTGCGCGATGTTGTGGTATACCCGCACATGGTGATCCCGCTTTTTGTTGGCCGTGAAAAATCAATAAAATGCCTAGAAGCGGCAATGGACAAAGACAAACAAATTTTCTTGGTTGCACAAAAAGATGCAACTGTAGATGAACCAGAGCAAGATGATATTTATCGTATCGGTACTATTGCCACTGTACTTCAGTTATTAAAATTACCAGACGGTACAGTTAAAGTTTTAGTCGAAGGTACACAGCGCGCACAAATTGAAGAATTTGTAGATAACGATGACTTTTTTGTCGCTAATGCTCAATTTATTGAATCTGATTCTGTAGATGAACAAGAGCAAGATATTTTTATCCGAAGCGCAATTAGCCAGTTTGAAGGCTATGTAAAGCTAAATAAAAAAATTCCACCTGAAGTACTAACTTCGGTTTCAGGTATTGATGAGCCAGCACGTCTTGCCGACACAATGGCAGCGCATATGCCGCTTAAAGTACCTGAAAAACAAAAAGTGCTCGAAATTTCAAGTGTCACAGAACGTCTTGAATATTTAATGGCACTAATGGAAGGCGAAATAGACTTATTGCAAGTTGAGAAGAAAATTCGTACCCGCGTTAAAAAGCAGATGGAAAAATCTCAGCGCGAGTATTACCTCAATGAGCAAATGAAAGCCATTCAAAAAGAACTTGGTGAGCTTGATGATGTGCCTGATGAATTTGAAGCGCTTAAAAAGCGTATTGAGGATTCTGGCATGCCTGATGAAGCTAAAGAAAAGGCAACTACAGAGCTCAATAAGCTTAAAATGATGTCGCCAATGTCTGCAGAAGCAACTGTAGTGCGTTCATACATAGATACATTAATTAATGTGCCATGGAAAAAACGCTCTAAAGTGAAAAAAGACTTAGCAGGCGCACAAAAAATTCTTGATAGCGATCACCACGGCTTAGATAAAGTAAAAGAACGCATTATTGAGTACCTCGCAGTACAACAGCGTACTAATAAGCTCAAAGGGCCAATTTTATGTTTAGTTGGACCACCAGGTGTTGGTAAAACATCACTTGGGCAATCTATTGCACGTTCGACTGGTCGTAAGTATGTTCGTATGGCGCTTGGCGGCGTACGTGATGAAGCTGAGATTCGCGGTCATCGTCGTACATACATAGGTTCAATGCCAGGTAAGCTAATTCAAAACATGACAAAAGTGGGCGTTAAAAACCCATTATTCTTATTAGATGAAATCGATAAAATGTCATCGGACATGCGCGGCGACCCAGCATCAGCATTGTTAGAGGTGCTTGATCCGGAACAAAACAGTCATTTTGCCGATCACTATCTTGAAGTCGATTACGATTTATCTGACGTTATGTTTGTAGCAACATCAAACAGCTTTAACATTCCTGGTCCATTATTAGATCGTATGGAAGTTATTCGCTTGTCGGGTTACACCGAAGATGAAAAGCTAAACATTGCAAAAGAGCACTTAATTACTAAACAAGTTAAACGTAACGGTTTAAAAGAGTCTGAAATAGTTATCGAAGACAGCGCAATTATTGGCATTATTCGTTATTACACACGTGAAGCGGGTGTACGTAACTTAGAGCGCGAAATTTCGAAACTATGCCGTAAAGCCGTTAAAAATATCTTACTTGAAAAAGACACTAAAATAGTGACCATCAATCAAGATAACCTAGAAGAGTTTTTAGGTGTGCAGCGCTTTGACTATGGCAAAGCTGAAGATGGCGACCGTATTGGTCAAGTTACAGGCTTAGCATGGACAGAAGTTGGCGGTGATTTGCTAACAATTGAATGTGCGGCAGTGCCAGGTAAAGGCAAGTTAAGTTACACCGGTTCTCTTGGCGATGTAATGCAAGAGTCGATTCAAGCGGCAATGACGGTTGTGCGTAATCGAGCAGATACTTTCCGTATTAACAGCGACTTTTACGAAAAACGTGATATTCACGTACACGTACCTGAGGGCGCAACACCAAAAGATGGTCCTAGTGCGGGCGCAGCAATGGTAACGGGTCTTGTATCTAGCTTAACGGGTAATCCTGTACGAGCAGATGTTGCAATGACAGGTGAAATTACACTACGCGGTGAAGTACTTCCTATTGGTGGTTTAAAAGAGAAGTTATTAGCGGCGCATCGTGGTGGAATTAAAACAGTGATCATTCCAAAAATTAACGAACGTGACTTAAAAGAGATACCAGACAACGTGCTGGCAGGTCTTGATATTCACCCAGTTACTTGGATTGACGAGGTGTTAAAGCTTGCTTTAGTGCATCCTGTTGAGAGTTTTTCGGTCGAAACACCTAAAAACCAAGAAAAAACATAAAAAAAGTGCTTTTTAGGGCTTTTCAAATCTAAACGGTATGATAAGTTAAGCACTGG
>NZ_JACJDN010000587.1:0-2478 GCF_014163565.1 Pseudoalteromonas sp. SR45-5
TATGTTTTAGTTATTATTGTGTAATCAGGCAATCCATAATTACAAAAAAGTTACTTACTACGCCCTTTGTAGCACTAAAAGCTTAACATTGAGAATGCTTTTAAATTCATATACTAAATATAGCTGTTTATTTAATTTTGTACTGACTTACTTTGTTGCAATTTCATTCTTGGTTTAATAAGTGACCTGTGTAAAACTACCTAAGTTAATTTAGTAAATCAGGTGACATGAATGTCGAATATTAAAGCTTGGAAACTTATAAGCCTGTTTTGTTTGTTCGCAGTGCTTATGGGTTGTCAATCTAAAGAAGAGCAGCTGCAACAAACAATTCAAGAGTCTATTAAAAAAGCAGATACAGAGCTGTCACAGCTTGGTACTGCGCTTGATAATGGGAATGTGCGCAATGCTGTATTACTTAAAGAATATGGCGAGCTCCTTAAAAAACAACAGCCAGAGCTTACAAAAGTTGTTGATGTAATTACCCTTGATGCAACGCGTCAAGGTGCACTTTATAGTGGTTTAACACAGCGACTTAAAGATATTAAAGGAACTTACTTAATTCCTCCTTACGAAGATACGTTGCATAGCATTGATTTGTTGCGTGATGCGTCTAAACCTACGCTATTTTCTGATGCGTTAACCGATCCTATTAATATGCTAGCTGATATGTCCAAAGGCACTTTAGCGCGTGTAGGCGCAATTAGTAAGCAAGCTGAAGGTGAGGGTGTTGGTAACCAAATGGTAGGTAACCCTAACTATGGTAACTGGCAAACAAATAGTAATGGTATTAGCTTTTGGCAATGGTACGGCATGTACCGTATTTTAGGCGATGTATTTGACCGTGTTGAATATGGAAGTTGGAGCAAACGCCGAAAGTATAGTTATTACAATGACTATGGCCGTTCGCGTTATTCAAGCCCTAAACAAATTAAAACCCAAAGCGCGCTAGAAACACGCACGCGCCAAACATACCAACGCCAAGGTAAGCAGTTTACAAGCCCTTATGCGAGTAAAAAAACAGGTGCATCCGGTTTAAGCCGTAGTAGTTATACGCCACCAAAAAGCCGCAGTAGTTATTCTCGTTCTAGCAGTTATAGCAATAGCTCAGGATCGGTGCGTGATAGCGGTAGCAGAACCTCTCGTGGCGTGAGCCGTGGTAAGTAAAAGAATAAAGTTGGAGTTAGAATAATATGTATGAATTTAATGGAATAACTATGTGGTCGCTACAAGCATTGGCGATTGATTTTGCAATTATTGTTTTATTATTTGTAAGCCTTAAATATATAAAAGGTTGGGTTTCAAACTTACACGCAAATGATGAAATAACAGAGCGTGATAACTTTGCTTTTGGTATTAGCTTTGCCGCTGGTTTAGTGGCACTGGCGATTGTATTAACAGGTGTAAGTAGTGGTGCTTTTGCTGCAACATTGCAACAAGAAGCACTGCAAATGTTAGCTTACGGCGCATTAGCAATTGTACTTATTAAGTTGGGTCACTTTTTTCAAGATAAAGTAGCGCTTCGTAAAGTAAGCCTGCACGACGAAATAGTTAAAGGTAACGTTACAGCTTCAATAATTGATTTTGGTCATGTTGTTAGCGTTGCAATAGTTATTCGCTCAGCACTTTTATGGGTGGCTACTGATGGCTGGCATGGTCTTCCAATTGTAATTGCTGCCTTTATTATAGGTAGTGTTGTATTACTACTTGTTAGCCAGTACCGAGTGCAGTTATTTAAGCGTACAAACAAAAGTGGCGACTGCCTACAACAAGCAATTGTTGATGGTAACTTAGCTGTGGGTATTCGTTACGCTGGATTTTTAATAGGTAGTGCATTAGCTATTACAGCTGCAACGGGTGTTGCGCCATACGCTGCTGATAACATTAATGCGAGTTTACTATACTGGGCTATTAGCGCTGTTGTGAGCCTTGTCGCATTTATTATTTTGCACTTAGTGACAATTAAAATAATTTTATCTGGTTGCGATATTTCCGATGAAGTTAATCGTCAAAAAAATGTAGGTGTAGCAGCTATTTCTGCAGCAGTATCATTTGCTGTAGGTATCACTATGGCAACCTTACTAGGCGCATAATCAGTGTCATCAACCAACACTCCCCCAAGTAAGTCTCGCTTACTTGGGCACGATATATTACTAATTACTGTTATGGCCGTGCTTGCTGGGTGCGGCCTTATTTATGAATACTTACTGTCTCATTATGCGGGCCGTGTACTTGGCTCAGTAGAAAGCGCTATTTACGCCATGATCGGTACTATGATTGTAGCAATGGGCTTAGGCGCTTTTTTAGCGCGTTGGTTTAAAGATGCATTTACCGCTTTTGCTTGGCTAGAAAGCATTATTGCTTTGGTTGGCATGGGCTGCATTTTAGCGATAGCGGGTGTAATAGCTGTAAGTTATTCTCTTCCTCATTTATTTTCGAGCATTTTTAATTTACCCCCAGATGTTGTACTTAATGGTTACG
>NZ_JACJDN010000588.1:0-2471 GCF_014163565.1 Pseudoalteromonas sp. SR45-5
TTCATAAATAATTTACAAATAAATATTGCAAACGTTTGCATTTATCTCTAAGGTTTCAATATACACAGCCTATTTACAATGATTTTTAGTAAAAAGGCTGCAGAAATACACTGTTTAATACACTAAAAACGGGATCACACACATGAAAATCAATAAAGCAAAAAGCACATTAGCGTGTGCAATTACTTTAGCGCTTAGCACTCAATGCGCATTTGCAGCAGAGCAAACACAAGAAAACCAGAAAGTTGAGCGCATTGTGGTATCGGGAACACCTACGGGTGTTGGAGTTAGAAAGATAGATGCCAGCTATGCGGTAACTAATATCGATAGTGAACAAATTATTAAACTGTCTCCAAAAAGCACCGCTGACTTGTTTAAAGCAATACCTGGTGTTTGGGTAGAAAGCTCAGGTGGTGAATCGGGCGCTAATGTATTTGTTCGTGGTTTTCCTGGTGGTGGTGATGCCCCATTTTTAACACTCAGTATTGAAGGCTCACCTATTTATCCTGCTTCAACATTGTCATTTTTAGAGAACTCATCAATGTTTCGTATTGATGAAACCATTGAGACAGTAGAAGCCCTGCGTGGTGGACCTAATCCTGTTTTATCTAACGGACAACCAGGATTAACAACCAATTTTAGATTAAAACGTGGTGGCGAAGAAACAGAAGGCTTATTTAAATACACAACTTCTGATTACGACTTACAGCGAGTTGATGCTGTGATGAGTGGTGAAATTACTGACGATTTATACTTTATGGTTGGCGGTTACGTAAAAAGCTCACCGGGTATTCGTGATGCGGGCTTTACTTCTGAAAAGGGTAGCCAATTTACAATCAACATTACTAAAGATTTAGACAACGGTGAGCTTAACTTTTATACCCGCCAAACAGACGATCACGGTGCATGGTACTTACCAACACCCCTTAATGTTGATGGTATTGACGCAGAATATACGCAACTTGGTACGCTAAATCGTCAAGCAACAATATTTACAGGCCCCGATGCACAAGCACTTGATATTGACCTAGGTGATGGCCGAGGATGGGACGGCCATGTTTCGGGCGGTAGTATTAAGCTAGAGCTAAAAGGTGGTTGGCATTTTTCAGATCGCTTTAACATTACCAAAGGCGATGCAAATACCTACGGTTTAGTACCTAGTGGCTCAGCAACAACGGTTGGAGCAGTTGCTGATAACGGCCAAACTGCATTTGGAGCAGTTACAAACACTGAATACGCAAGCGATACCCCAGTCCAACAACTTGGTCGATGGGTAGTACTTAAAGAAATCAGCTCATTTACTAATGATTTAGCTTTTTCGAAAAAATTTGGCGACCTATCAACAACCTTTGGATATTACACTGCAAGTACTTCAGCAAAAGATTGGTGGAGCTTAGGTAACACTGCATACCATGTACTTGAATCAGGTGGCGAAGCATTGGCTGGGATTGAATGTAATCAAAACACCGATGGTTGTGATTTTAACTACGACATAAGCTCAACAGGTGATGCGCGCACTAACGCGTTTTATGTCACCGGTGAATACAAATTTGCTGATGCGTTTACACTTGATGTTGGCGTACGTCAAGAAAACCACGAAGTAGAATACAGTGTAGATGAGGGCCTTGACGGTATTATTACTAAAACCGTTAGCTATGATGAAAGTAAAACATCGTGGACTACAGGGTTAAACTATTCAATTAATGATGATATGGGTGTGTTTGCCCGTGTTAACCGTGGTTATAAAATGCCTTACTTTGATGACTTTAGAGATAACTTTGATGCTTACGAAGGCGGCGAAAAGCTTATTAAAGAAATAACTCAAGGCGAGCTTGGCTATAAGTTAATTACTGAATCAACCGACTTTTATGCAACCGTATTTGTAAATGAAGTTAAAGGCGACACATTTGTAAGACGACCTGGCGTACCAGCAGAAATTTTAACAAACGAAGCATACGGTATAGAGCTTGATTACAACTTTAATCATGATTCTGGTTTTTCTGTTAATTTAAATACGACATTACAAGATGCTGAAATTACAGAGAGCCCAACAAACGATGGTAACCAGTCGCAGCGCCAACCAAAATGGCAAGTACGTATAACGCCAAGTTACGATTTTGAGCTACAAGGTATGTATGCAACTTTATACGGTACACTTTCAGCGGTTGATGATCGCTTTGGCAATAACGAAAACACTGTAACACTCGATGGCTACGAAAAAGTTGATTTAGGTTTAATATTAGAACCAATGGAAGGCATCAAGCTTCAAGTAGCAATAGATAACTTAACGGATGAGCAAGGCATTACAGAAGGCGATCCACGTAATGCTGATGCACCAAATGGTCGTTACATTATGCCTCGTACAACGCGCTTTAGTGTAAGTTACGCGTTTTAAATAAAATACAATATAGAGGGAGCATTCGCTCCCTTTCACTTTAATTAACCTCAACAAATAAATTTAAAGGCTACTC
>NZ_JACJDN010000589.1:0-2466 GCF_014163565.1 Pseudoalteromonas sp. SR45-5
GTACGCGTCACTTTGGTAAAGCGGCCGAAAACCTTTATATTACGCAGTCTGCAGTGAGCTTTAGAATTCGCCAATTAGAGCAAGGGCTTGGTGTTAATTTGTTTATTCGCCAGCGTAATAACATTCAACTTACAGCACCTGGCGAGCGCTTATTACCCCATGCACAAATGATTATTACGGGCATGCAACGCGCCAAAGTGGATGTTGCGCTTGCCGATAATATGCATAAGCAAATTAGCTTAGCAGGAACGCCTAATATTTGGGATGCTTTTTTACAGTTTGGTATAACAAATATTGTATCGGCGATGCCGGGCGTGTCATTAGTCGCAGAAGTTAAAGCACAACAAGAAAGCACTCGGCTGTTATTAGAACGCACGCTTGATTTGGCAATATTGTTTGATCCACCAAAAGTAGACGAGCTAGTGGTAGAGCGAATCTGTGAGTTGCCAATCATTCCCGTAAGCGGATACGACACTGCAACGAACGAAAACTTTTTTGATAATCAGTATGTATATGTTGATTGGGGAACTACTTTCTCACTTTGGCATGCGCGTCAGTTTACCGGTAAAACACCGCCTTATTTTAGAACCAGCACAGGACGTATTGCACTTGATTTAATACTGCAATGTGGCGGCAGTGCATTTATACCTCAAGTATTGGTAGAAGGGCATTTAGAAAAAGGTGAACTGTTTCATGTTAAAGATGTAGAAAATACCTCGCGAGACGTGTTTATAGCGTATCACAGAGACAACGAGCAAAAAGAGTTAATAGAAACCTTAGTTAATTTACTATCGCAAATGACCCCAAGCTTGTCATTAAAGAAAAGTAAGTAAGTTCGGCCGTTTATTAGGCTTTCATGTTATTTTGATTTCAAATTTAATGCATTTTTATTAATAAAAAAAGACATTAATATTTCCATTGTAATATTACTGTCATTTAGCGGTGACAAAATGCAGCAGTTTTAAAAATTAGTCTTTTGTGATTATCCAAGGAAATAACATGAAATTTGTAAAATCGAGCTTATGCTTAGCACTATTAAGTGGTTTATCTTTTAATGCACTTGCCGATGTAGACATTTACGGTAAAGCGAATGTAACAGTGCAATCATCTGATGACGGCGAAGGATCTTTTACTGAGATAAAAAGTAATGCATCTCGTCTTGGTGTTAAAGGTTCTGAAAAAATAAATGATAGTTTAGAAGCGGTATATAAGTTTGAGTTTCAAGTTGATGTGTCTGATGCTGATTCAAAAGGCGATAACGACGACAATATTTCTGCGCGTAACCAATACGTTGGTCTAAAAGGTGCGTTTGGCCAAGTGGTTATTGGTCGTAACGATACTGCGCTTAAACAATCTCAAGGTAAGTTAGACTTGTTTAACGACCTTGAAGGCGATATTAAAAATGTATTTAAAGGTGAAAACCGTTTAGGGAATACTGTTAGTTATTCATCAAACTCATACGAAGGTTTTAAAGTACTTGCTACTTTTGTAGCTGAAGATGATGTAGACGCTGATAACGGTTACTCAATGGCGGTTACTTACGGTGACGTGGCACTTAAAAAGAGCGCAGTATATGCCTCTATCGCAGCCGATAGTGAAGTAAATGGCTACGATGTATTACGCGCGTCAATCCAAGGTAAAGTTGAAAACTTTAAGTTAGGTGCAATGTACCAAACACAAGAAAAAGTTGACGGCAGCGCAGAAGCGGATGGTTATCTATTAAATGCAGCTTACAGCATGGGTAACAACACATTTAAATTGCAATACCAAGACATGGACTTTGACGACAGCGACGATAAGTCAGCAATATCAGTTGGTCTTGATCACAAATTAAATAAAAACATTAAAGTATTTGGCTTTTACTCAAGCTTCGACATGGACAACAACGTTGACCAAGACTACGTAGGCTTAGGTATGGAATACAAGTTTTAACTATTCGCTAAATTAGTTAAAACACTCCCTTTTTAACCGCGCTCTTTTGAGTGCGGTTTTTTTTGCTTTAAATTATTTACTTAGCCGCCCATAATAGAGCTTCATTTGGAATGAGGTGCGAGTCCTCGACTGTTCCCGCAACTGTAATTAGCGCAAAGCTTTAAGTCAGATACAAATGGTATAATACCAATTTTATTAAAAACATGATCTTTCTAGCGAATTAAATAACTTACTAACTTCGTTAAAAATTATTCATATAGAACAAGTATATGTCATAATTTCCGCTTTGTTATTAAGCTATTTCTTTGTCGCTATAATAAATCACTAATTTAGTGCAATTGGTATAAATTCTTTTAACGAGCGGGTTTACTCATTTTTTCTTGTAGTGCATTAGTATTTTTATCGCATTTTAGTGAGTTTAATCCCGTCTAGGACTGACTATTGCACACTCAAACGCCATTAAATATACCATTACTAAACGTTAAAAACGTATCGTGGGGTATTGGCAATAAAACGATCCTCAAAAAAATAAAC
>NZ_JACJDN010000058.1:0-10830 GCF_014163565.1 Pseudoalteromonas sp. SR45-5
TTATATTTTGAGCCATTATGTTATCAGCTTTTTTTATCACAGACCAAGATCCTAGCTTAATCATTAATGGCGTTTACGATCCTCTATTAGTTTCAATGTCATTGCTAATTGCTATTTTTGCAGCCTTTTTCACCATTCGGCTTATAGAGCTCGCAAAAGAAACTCAATTTCCTAGCTACCAACGTTTAGCAAATGTGACCGCTGCTACTGTTTTTTCGGCTGGTATTTGGAGTATGCACTTTATTGGTATGCTTGCCTTTTCACTGTGTACTAATATTGATTATGATCCAACAATCACCCTCCTTTCTTTTATACCAGCATTTATAGCATGTCAGTACGCTGTATCAATGCTAGTAAATAGTAAAGGGAATCTAAAAGTATTGTCGATTTGCTCTGTGTTACTAGGAGCCGGCATTGGCACTATGCATTATAGCGGCATGGCTGCAATGGACCTTGCTCCTTTACTTAGATATGATCCATTGATTTTTGCGTTATCAATCATTGTTGCTGTAGCCCTCTCCTTTATAGCCCTTTACAGTCGCTTTAATCTTGAGCGTTTTTTACCCTCTTTATCACCTCTTCAAAATAACTCAATTAGCGCTGTTATTTTAGGGTGTGCTGTTGCTGGTATGCACTACATGGGTATGGCCGCTACACGTTTTGTAGCTACATCGCCACTAATCTATGATGATGCTAATGCAACCGCAGGACTAACTTTTATCGCCATTGCAGTCGCCACAGCAACTATCGCGATTACAAGCGTGGTTGGTGTAATAAATGGTATGGTTCGCTATCGCATGCTACTTGAGGAGAAGTCGGCAAAAGAATCCCGTCTAAATGCTATTTTAGGTACCGCTATAGATGGCATTGTTACCATTGACCATGCTGGTATTATTTTAAGTTTTAATGAAGCCGCTAGTAAAATTTTTGGCTGGCAAGAAAACCAAGTTCAAGGCAAAAACGTAAAAATGCTAATGGACGATAACATTGCCAAGCACCACGACGAATACCTCTTAAATGCTCACAATGTTGATCTAGGTAAAATAATAGGCATAAACCGTGATGTATATGCAAAACACATGAACGGACATGTTTTTCCTATTCGCTTAGGTATAGGCGAAGTAAATCAGCCGGGCCATAACCCTTTATATGTTGGCTTTATCACCGACTTGACCGAACAACGCGCTTTGCAGCAAAGTTTAGAAGAGAAAGAACAAAAATACCGCTCTCTTATCGATAACATGCCCGGAGTAGCGTTTAGATGCAAGTTTGATGACAACTGGACTATGTTATTTATTAGTCCAAATATAATTGAGCTTACAGGGTATAACCCAAATGAGTTTACAGAGCATTGTATCGAGTTTAATGACTTGGTCTTGAAATCAGACCAAAAACAAATAGTTGATGAAGTCACTAAAGCTGTTGATGCAAAGTCTCAATATTCTATTGAATACCGAATTAGACATAGAAATGGCAAAATTTTGTGGTTGTTAGATAAAGGGAGTATCGACTTTGATGCTCAAGGCAACCCAAAGTGGATTGATGGTGTTTTAGTCGATATTACTGAACGCAAAGAATATGAAGAAAAACTAGAGCAAGCTAAATTTAAAGCTGAAGAAGCTGCTCATGCAAAGCAATCTTTTATGGCTAATATGAGCCATGAAATACGCACCCCAATGAATTCTATAATAGGTTTTAGCGATCTATTAATGGACACCCCACTTGATCAAGAACAACAAAAGCACTTGGTTACCGTAAATAATGCAGCGCGTTCATTGCTAAGATTGTTAAATGAAATTCTTGATTCTGCAAAACTAGAACGCGGTAAGCTCACCATTGAGCCAGCCCACTTTAGCTTAAAACCAGTGATAGACAGTATTATTTCTACTTTTTGGCTAGAAGCTAAAAAGAAAGATTTAGAACTTAAACTCCATATTAAAGAATCAGTAAGTTCTACGTACTACGGCGACCCAGATCGACTCAGACAAGTACTCACTAATCTAATTGGTAACGCGATTAAGTTCACCGAAAAAGGCTCTGTTACGGTCACCGTTGGCATGACACAAAATCAGCATCTGTTTTTTGAAGTGCAAGATACCGGAATTGGTATTGCAAAAGATCGTATTCAAGCTGTATTTCAACCTTTTGAACAAGCCGATGGCACTACTACTCGCCGCTTTGGTGGTACAGGCCTTGGTACAACCATAAGTAAACAACTTGTAGAGCTTATGGGCGGAACAATAAACTTAGTAAGTGAGCTAGGTAAAGGCACCTGTTTTTACTTTTCATTGCCGCTTACTTTAGGTGACGAATCTAAAATTGATTATTTTGATGGTCTACACACCCAACTGCCTGCACTTAGAGTACTAGTAGTTGATGATATAGAGCAAAATACAGAACTACTGTCTTTGCTTCTGTCACGCGATCAGCATTCAGTTACCAAAGCGTCAAACGGACTTGAAGCGATTAAAGTATTTGAAGAACAAGACTTTGATGTCATCTTAATGGATATACATATGCCCTTGTGTGATGGCATACAAGCAGCACAAAAAATAAGAGCAATAGAAAACCAAAGGCAGCTTAAGTACACGCCAATTATCGCGCTCACAGCAAGCGTATTACAGCAAGATAAGCTTACGGCTAAAAAAGCAGGCATGAATGGCTTTGCCAATAAACCCGTCGATATAAATCAGCTTAACCAAGAAATAGCGCAAGTGCTGGGGCTTGGTATTGCAAAAGAAATGGTTATATCGCAAAGCGATCCTAAAGCGCAGCATATAGATTTTGAAAAAGGATTAGCACTTTGGGGTTCTAAGTGTAAGCAGCTTACAGAGATTACTAAGTTTGTTAGTGATAGTGATAAGCGGTTTGAGAGATTATTTAATGATAAATTATCAAACATAAAAGATGTCGATAGCCTCATTCACACACTCAAAGGTGTTGCTGGTAACTTAGGGCTAACAACGTTAATGAAGTTATTAACCGATTTAGAGCACAAGCAAAGTGATGCTAAAGTTATTAGTCTTTTAGACGATATCAAAAACGAACTACTTATTATAACGCAACTGCTGTCATCAAATACTTGCGATGAGCCAAATAGCAAGCCTGAAGATGATAGCTCAGACACTCTATCAATAGATGAAATTAAGTCACTGTGTGAAACACTTCATCAAGATGCGCAAAACGCAGAATTAAATGATGAACTACTCGCAAAGTTGCAACGCGGCGCACCTTCTACCTTTCAAAATGAAGTTGATGATATAGCCGAAGCCTTTGATGAATTTGATTTTGATAAAGCACACGTAATACTAGAAACCTTAATTGAAAAACTAACAAACAATGAGTATTAATTAATGGATTTTACGACAGATAGGCCACGGGTATTAATTGTTGACGATGAGCCTGCAAATCTAAAAGTAATGCGCGAAGTGTTAGGTAATCAATATCGTATGTCGTTTGCTAAATCTGGTGATGCCGCACTAGCACTACTTGAAAAAGAACTACCAAAGCTAATTTTGCTCGACATAATGATGCCAGATATGAATGGCTTTGAAGTGTGCCAAATAGTTAAGAGAAATCCTAAAACATCACACATCCCAATTATTTTTGTAACTGCGCTTGGCGATGAAAGCGATGAATACAAAGGTTTTGAGTTAGGCGCAGTAGATTATATTACTAAACCAATAAGCCCTGCCATTGTAAGAGCAAGAGTTAATACTCACTTGTCGCTAGTACAAGCAGAGCAATTAAAGCAAGCTCATGTAGATTTAGTAGAACGTCTAGGCCGTGCAGCGGAATATAAAGACACCGACACGGGTGAACATATAGTGCGCATGAGCCAATACAGTAAAGTATTAGCGTTAGCACTAGGTATGGATGAACAACGAGCAGAACTTTTACGTCAAGCTGCCCCAATGCACGATGTAGGAAAAATAGGTATTCCTGACGCTATCCTACTCAAACCTGGAAAGTTAACCTCTGAAGAGTTTGATCATATGAAAGAACACGCCACCATTGGCGCGCAAATTTTAGCAAACTCATCATCTCCTTTACTACAACTTGCGCATACACTTGCAATTGAACACCACGAAAAATGGGATGGCTCAGGCTATCCTAACGGGATCAAAGGCGAAGAAATATCAGTTGAAGGTAGAATTGTTGCTATAGCTGACGTATTTGATGCACTTACCTCAAAACGCCCTTACAAAGAGGCTTGGAGCGTAGAGAAAACAGTTTTGCATATGCAAGAGCAAGCAGGAACTCATTTCGATCCCGCTCTAATCGAGCTATTAGTAAAAAACTTAGACGATATTATTGCTATAAAAAATGCAAATCAAGAAAGCTAATTCTTTTTAGCACTGTGAGAGCCAAGCTCAACATTTGGGTAACAAGATTTTATATAACGATAGTCATGTGACGTAATTTCATGGCTATTGCCACTTTCATCTTTAAAGTACATAGAAAACGTTACACCATGATCTGCTAAAACTACTTTTATATTTAAACTCTCAAGATGAATACGCCATTGAATAAATTGATCCCCTGAGGCCAAAAATGCAATCCCTTTACTGCGCCCCTCTCCTTCAAACAATGCTAAACGAGAGGTTGAACAAGCATCCTCAAGCGTTAAAGGGCCTCGCCCATGCTCATTCCAAAAGGCAAGCTCTGGCACTACGCTAAAACCTAAAACCCGTTCATACCACTTAACGGCATTAGCTAAGTTATCAACATTTAAATGGCAATGATCAATGCCAGATAATTTCGGTATGCTTGTATTATTCACATTACTCACCAATTTCTGACTTTAATTGCTCTAAAAACTCATGCATATACCTTGTTCGTCTATTCGCCTCTGCTTTAGCTGATGGGGTATTCATACTATCGGCAATATGTAATAACTTTATGAAAAAATGATCAAGCGTGTATGTTTTATCATCAGCCTCGCGTTCAACACAAAAAGGGTCATTTGGGTTATATAATAACCGAGAAATTGAGCCACCAACTTTCATGCATCGGCTAACGCCAATAGCGCCCAACGCATCCATTCTGTCGGCATCTTGTACTATTTGCGCTTCAACTGTTTTAATTTTTATATTTGCGCTGAAGCTATGCGCTGCAATTGCATGATGAATCTCATCAAAAAGTGACTCGTCATAATTAATCGATTTTAAAAACTCCAATGCCTTATCAGCTGCCATAGTAGAGGCTTTTGCACGATCAGGGTGGTTTTTAGCCACCGCCACACAGTCGTGCATCCACGCTGCAGGTAATACTACTGACATGTTTGCCTGCTCCGCATTACATAACTGTATTGCAACACGCACCACTCGCTCTATATGAGTAATGTCATGAGCAACATCAGCATGCACTAAAGAGGCGATAAACCCTCTACATTGTGAGTTAAGTATTTCTAAATCAGGGCTTAAAGCGACGTCAGACAAAGTTAGGTTCCAAAAAGCTAATTAATCAATGAATTATCCGTACTTTACCGTGCTTTATGCCCCCCTTGCAAAACATTCATTGTATGTTGCTCCTTGCTTGACTAAAATACAGCGCTTATTTATTACTACTGAGAAGCCTTATGTCATCTGCCGTTTACCTACAAGCTGGTCGCGATAAATCATTAAAAAGAAAACACCCTTGGTTATTTTCAAAAGCCATCAAAAAAATTAAAGGTAAACCTGGATTAGGCGACACAGTAACGATTCACGACAGCGAAGGTAAGTTTTTAGCAACTGCTGCGTATAGCCCTCACTCACAAATTCGTGCACGTGTTTGGAGCTTTGACGAAAAAGAAGTCATCGATCAACACTTTTTTGAACGCCGTTTACGTCGCTCATTAGAAGCCCGTAGCCAAGTTATTGAAGAAGGCGGATTAACAGGGTTTCGCTTATGTGCTGCTGAGTCTGATTACTTACCAGGCGTTACAATAGATAAGTTTGACAACGTATTAGTGTGCCAGCTATTAAGCGCCGGTGCCGAGCGCCATAAAGGCGAGATTGTAGGCGCATTGATGTCTATTTTCCCCGGCTCTAGCATATATGAGCGTTCTGACGTAGATGTACGTACTAAAGAAGGCTTAGAACCAATTAAAGGCGCACTTTGGGGGAATGAACCAAAAGAGCCTGTGCTTATTGAAGAAAACGGCTTAAAAATCGAAGTTGATATAATTGAAGGTCACAAAACAGGATTTTACTTAGATCAGCGTGACAGCCGTGCTGCACTTGAGCGCTTCTCAAAAGGTAAAACTGTCCTTAACTGCTTTAGTTACACAGGTACATTCTCGTTGTATGCCCTGCGTGGTGGATGTGAGCATGTAACTAACGTAGATGTATCGCAACCCGCTTTAGATACAGCAAAACGTAATGTTGAGCATAATAGCTTAGATTTAAACAAAGTGAGCTTTGTTAAGCAGGATGTATTTAAATTATTACGCCAATACCGCGACGAAGGTAGACAGTTTGATACCATCGTAATGGACCCACCAAAATTTGCTGATAATAAAGCGCAGCTAACGGGCGCGTGTCGTGGCTATAAAGATATCAACATGATTGCCATGCAAATACTAAAACCAGGCGGAACACTATTAACATTCTCATGCTCTGGTTTAATGGAACAAAACCTGTTTCAAAAAGTAGTAGCCGATGCAGCACTTGATGCAGGTAAAGACCTACTGATAATGGAGCGATTAAACCAGGCAGCCGATCATCCAATTGCTGGCAGCTACCCTGAAGGCTTTTACTTAAAAGGCTTAATCTGTAAGGTTTTTTAATATCTACTATTGAGTTTAACTGAATTCGATTTAGTTAAACTCAATGATTTCAAGACCTGCTGTTACCGTGCCATCATCTTCTTTGCTGGCACGTATTACTTTTGCAGTTGCATTTAAAGGCGCAATACTTGGATGAGTCGAATCAATGTTCACCGTCAGTAAGGTATTAGGTTCAAGCAATTCATCTAAATGAATTGATAAACCTGTTGCACTTAAATCCACGCACTCTGCGGCAAAACTTAAACCCGCTATTGGTTCTATCGTTGTTAAATTTGCAGGAGTGTTAATCTGCATGCGTCTAAAATTTCGCTTATCATCAGTAAACATATGTTACCTCTAAACAACCGTGTTAATTTCTTCCAACAAAGCACCCACTGAAAATGGCTTTACAACATACGCGTTACAACCAGCATCAAACCCTGCTTGTTTTTCAGATGGGGACTCTAGGCCCGATACCATAACAACAGGAATATTTTTTGTTTCAGGTGTGTGCTTTAGCATTCGGCATGTATCATAACCATCAAGACCAGGCATACAAACATCAAGCAAAATTATATCTGGCGGACTCGCAATTGCTGACGCAAGGCAGCTTTGCCCTGAATCTGCGTAACTAACATCAAATTTCGACGCTAGTGCGGCTTTGAGCATTTCAAAATTAAAATACTCGTCATCTACCACTAAAAGTCGCTTTGTTTTATGTTCAATCGATGAGGACATAACTATGTCGCTTCCTTTTCAAAACAAAAATAAATCCTTCTATTAAGGTACTAAGCTTAATAGAAAATGCAAGTTTTATTCTATCTCTTTTATCGCATTAAGTACCCGCTTGGCTGAAATTGGGTAAGGCGTTCCTAGTGTTTGAGCAAATAGCGACACTCTAAGCTCCTGTTGCATCCAGAAAGTAGCGGTTACCTCTTGTGGTATAGGTAACCCTTTAGGCGTTTTATTAACTACTTTTTTATACTCTTGCGCAACTTTATCTAGCTCTAGTACGCATAACCTATCACGATTTGGATCCACAGGCAGCTTTTCTAAACGTTTTTGAATCGCTTTTAAATAACGAATTAAATCCGCTATTTTATCTGCGCCATGCGCGCTCACAAAACCTTTAAATATAAGTGACTCAAGCTGTGACTTAATATCGCCGTGCGCAGTTATCATGGTTAAATCAACGCGCCCTTTCATTTTTTTATGCAGGGCATGAGCAATACTTAATACTTGCTCAACTTGCGTTGCAATCGATACAACGGCATCGCCCAGCTCACCGCGTATTTGCTCTTTTACTGTTTCAAATGCTTTTTCGTCGCGTATATCACCGTGTTTTACTAATAAGCTATCAACACCTGCGGCAATACAGTCATCAATTAAATCAGCTATTTTACCAAATGGGTTAAAGTACAAACCCAGCTTTGCCTTATTCGGTAAGTTTTGTTGTAAGTACTTAATTGGCGATGGCACATTTAATAGTACTAAACGGCGCAAACCTTGTTGATGTGCTTGCTGCGCTTTTGCTTCGCTATCAAAAAGCTCCACTGCAGCGGCTGATTTTTTATCCACCAGCGCAGGGTATGCTTTTATCTCATATTGACCTTGCTTTTTAACGTATGAAGCGGGTAACTCACCAAAATCCCATTGTGTTAGGTCTGACTTTTCAATGCCTTTATCGGCTACTTTAGACAGTGTTTCGGTTACTTCACCTTGCAGCTCTGCTTTGAGCTTGGCTAAATCAAGCCCTCGTGCAAGTAACTTATCGTGTTCATCACGTACTTCAAACTGTAATCGTAAATGCGGTGAAAGCGCGGTTAAATCCCATGCCTCTGGATCAACTTTTACACCTGTCATTCTCAATAAACGCGTCGTTAATGCATCAATTAAGCTCCCTTGCATTGGCTCAATAGCTGCCAGCACTGCATCAGCATAGTTTGGTGCTGGCACAAAATTACGACGAAGCGATTTAGGCAATGACTTTATAAGCCCACTTATTAGCTCATGCCTAAATGCTGGTATGTGCCAGTCAAAACCACTTTCTTGCACTTGATTCAACAGCGCGACCGGTATTTGTACCGCAACGCCATCAACTGCTTGGCCTGGATCGAAATGATAAGCAAGCGGCAATATAATATTGTCTTGCTGCCATGTGTCAGGGTAGTCAAACTCAGTGATATTACTTGCACCATGCTGCATTAGCTCTTCACGAGTCATGTGTAGGTAATGCTTATTTTGTTGTTTTTGTGTTTTATACCATTTTAAAAATGCAGCGCGGTTATTAATTTCTTTGGGTATTTTTTTATCGTAAAACTCAAATAACGTTTGCTCATCAACTAAAATATCACGACGACGTGACTTATTTTCCAAAACTTGAATATCTTCTATTAGCTCACGGTTAAACGCTAAAAAGCCCTCGTTTAAGCCCAGTTCTTGCTCAACTAATGCAGTGCGTACAAAAAGCTCTCGACTCACTTTAGGGTCTATGTTGCTATAAACACAGCGGCGTTTATTTACAATAAGTAAGCCATATAAAGTTTGCTGTTCAAACGCGATTACCGCACCTGGTTTTTTCTCCCAATGTGGTTCAGTGTAACTACGTTTTACTAAGTGCTGTGCTAATGGCTCTACCCAGTTAATGTCTATTTTTGCATTTGTGCGGGCATATAACTTACTTGTCTCTACCAACTCCGCCGACATGATCCATTTGGGGCTCTTTTTAAATAAACCTGAACCTGGAAAAATATGAAACTGACTATTACGTGCCCCTTTGTATATTTGTTTTTCATCTTTAAAGCCAATATGGCTTAGCATTCCGCTTAATAACGCTTTGTGAACAAGTTCGCCATCAGCCGCTTGGCTGGTTGCTTTCATGCCCATTTCGTTACACACAGTACTTATTTGATAAACAATATCTTGCCATTCACGCAGGCGCATATAGGCTAAGAAGTCTTTTTGACACAGCTTTCTAAATTGGCTATTAGTAAGCTCGCTTTGCTGCTCTTCTAAGTAATTCCATAAGTTTAAAAAAGCGATAAAATCAGAATCTGGATCATCAAAACGACCGTGCTTTTCATTGGCAGCAGCACGTTTTTCTTGTGGGCGTTCACGTGGGTCTTGAATAGACAACGCCGCTACAATGATAATCACTTCACGCAATGCGCCAAGTTTATGGGCTGTTAGCACCATTTTTGCTAAACGTGGGTCAACGGGTAATCGACTAAGCTCTCTGCCCGATTGCGTTAGGCTGGTTTTACTATCGCGTTTAGCTGGTTTTACCGCTTGTAGCTCTTCAAGCAATGTTAGGCCATCATTAATATTGCGGCTATCTGGCGCTTGTACAAACGGAAATTGCGCCATATCACCAAGCCCTAGCGCCAACATTTGTAAAATAACAGATGCAAGATTAGTACGTAGTATTTCAGGGTCGGTAAACTCTGGGCGCGATAAAAAATCATCCTCAGAGTACAACCTAATACAAATACCCGCTTCAACACGTCCACAACGACCCATACGCTGATTAGCACTTGCTTGCGATATAGGCTCTATTGGTAAGCGCTGTACTTTTGTACGATAGCTGTAGCGACTTATACGCGCAGTACCTGGGTCTATTACATAACGAATACCCGGCACGGTGAGTGACGTTTCGGCTACGTTAGTCGATAAAATAATATGACGACGAGAATGCGGCGCAAATATACGGTTTTGCTCTGCGTTAGATAAACGCGAGTAAAGTGGCAATACATCGGTGTGTTTTAAATTACGCTTGCTAAGTGCATCTGCGGTATCGCGTATTTCACGCTCACCATTTAAAAATATGAGAATATCGCCAGGGCCTTCAGCACACAGCTCATCAACGGCATCAAAAATACCTTGTAGCTGATCGCCTTCCGCTTCCATATCATCTTTATTAATATCAGTAATAGGGTTGTAGCGCACATCAACAGGGAAAGTACGACCCGATACTTCTATAATGGGCGCATCATCAAAGTGCTTTGAAAAACGCTCAGGATCGATAGTCGCTGAGGTAATTATTATTTTTAAATCAGGGCGTTTTGGAAGCAGGTTTTTTA
>NZ_JACJDN010000590.1:0-2465 GCF_014163565.1 Pseudoalteromonas sp. SR45-5
TGGATGGATTTTGATAATTTAGGATATAAACAAACGTTATGAATGAAGAAAAGTTAACTCACCTTAAGGCCCTCGAAGCCGAATCAATTCATATAATGCGTGAAGTAGCCGCAGAATTTGATAATCCAGTAATGCTTTACTCTGTTGGTAAAGACTCTTCGGTATTACTACATTTAGCACGTAAAGCTTTTTATCCAGGTAAAATACCTTTTCCGTTAATGCACGTAGATACAAACTGGAAATTTAAAGAAATGATTCAGTTTAGAGATCAAATGGCTGAAAAGCATGGTTTCGATTTAATCGTTCATAAAAATCCTGAAGGTTTAGAAATGGGGATTAGCCCATTTGTTCATGGTAGTGCTAAACATACTGACATTATGAAAACTCAAGGTTTAAAGCAAGCCCTTGATATGAATGGTTTTGATGCTGCATTTGGTGGTGCTCGTCGCGATGAAGAAAAATCTCGTGCTAAAGAGCGTGTTTATTCATTCCGTGATAAAAACCATCGTTGGGATCCTAAAAACCAACGCCCAGAACTTTGGAATGTTTATAACAGCAAAGTCGATAAAGGTGAAAGCATTCGCGTATTCCCACTTAGCAATTGGACTGAGTTAGATATTTGGCAATATATTTACCTTGAAGGTATTGAAATTCCGTCATTATATTTTGCACAAGAGCGTCCTGTTGTTGAGCGTGATGGCACATTAATTATGGTTGATGATGAACGAATGGAGCTTGAAAAAGGCGAAGAAGTTCAGCAAAAAATGGTTCGCTTTAGAACATTGGGTTGTTATCCATTAACTGGTGCTGTTGAGTCTGTGGCTCAAACATTACCTGAAATTATCCAAGAAATGCTGCTTTGTACTACGTCAGAGCGCCAAGGCAGAGTAATCGATAACGATTCAGCTGGTTCTATGGAAAAGAAAAAAATGGAAGGTTATTTCTAACCATACGTTAGAAGCTTTAAGAGACAAGTTATTACTAAATTATAAATAACTACTTGTTATTAACCTATTACGAACCAAATTTCAGAGAAAATTATGTCACAAGATACAAACTTACTTGCAACCGATATTGAAGCTTATTTAAAAGTACACGAAAACAAAGATATGCTGCGTATTTTAACCTGCGGCAGTGTAGATGATGGTAAATCAACGTTAATAGGCCGCTTACTTTACGACAGCAAAATGATCTTTGAAGATCAGATGGCTGCTATCGAAAAAGATTCAAAACGCTTTAACACTACAGACAACGATTTTGACTTAGCGCTTTTAGTTGATGGCCTTCAGTCGGAGCGTGAGCAAGGTATTACAATAGATGTTGCATATCGATACTTTGCAACGGATCAACGTAAATTTATTATTGCCGATACGCCAGGGCATGAGCAATATACTCGTAATATGGCAACGGGCGCTTCAACATGTGATTTAGCAATTATTTTGATTGATGCTCGCCATGGTGTGCAAGTTCAAACACGTCGCCATAGCTATATTTGTTCTTTGTTAGGAATTAAAAATGTAGTTATTGCTATTAATAAAATGGATGCAGTTGGTTACGAGCAATCTATTTATCAAAACATTAAAAAAGATTACCGAGAGTTTGCTGAAAAACTATCTTTTGATGATATACGTTTTGTACCAATTTCGGCACTGCGTGGTGATAACGTAGTAAATGAAAGTGAAGCGATGTCTTGGTATCCTGGCTCTACGCTAATGAAGCTTTTAAACACGGTTTCAGTGACGCATGCTAAAAATGATGAATTTAGACTGCAAGTACAATATGTTAACCGCCCTAATTTAGATTTTCGTGGCTTTAGCGGCACTATAGCTGCTGGCGATATTAGAGTGGGGGATACTGTTGCGTCATTACCTTCAGGTAAAGAAAGTAAAGTTAAATCAATAGTTACTTTTGATGGCAACCTTGAAAAAGCTTCTGCGGGTATGGCTATTACATTAACGCTTGAAGATGAGATTGATGTTAGTCGTGGCGATATGCTAGTGCGCCCTCATCAAAAACCTCATTCATCTGCTAATTTAGAAGCTGATGTGGTTTGGATGACTGAAGAGGCATTACAAGTTGACCGTGAGTATGAAATAAAAGTTGGCAGTAAGTCTGTTTTTGGCCACGTAGAAGCTGTTAACTATAAAGTTGACGTGAATACGCTAGAGCAAAAAGAAGCGTCGCAGCTAAACTTAAATGAGATTGGTAACTGTCAATTTGCTTTAACAGCACCTGTACAATTTGATGCTTATGATACTAATAAGCACACAGGAGCGTTTATTATTATTGATCGCTTAACTAACGTAACTGTTGGTGCTGGGATGATACGTAAGCCTCTGGATGCTAAAACGAATAAATCGCAAAGCCAACACTCTGTTTTTGAAGTTGAGTTTAATGCGTTGGTTCGTAAACACTTTCCTCATTGGGATGCAAAAGTAATCCGATAGATTGCTCGTGCTAAGCAT
>NZ_JACJDN010000591.1:0-2462 GCF_014163565.1 Pseudoalteromonas sp. SR45-5
TTTATTAGCATGAAAGAAAGGTAATTACTTGAAATGTAATTACCTTATGACATGTTTGCCGTGTAGGTCAAAAAGCATACACATCCCTATGTGCTGCACAGTCAAAACTTAAAAAACAAGGTAACGGAGATAACTATGGCTCACCGAGTATCTAAATTACTTGCGGCAACAGGCGCAGTATTAACATGCATTTCTATTCCTTCGTATGCTGCTGTTAATGGGCTGACAGAACAAGATGAATTTAATTTAAAACTTAGATCAATTTATTTCGACCGTGACTACGATAACGACGCAAGTGACGATTCAACTTTTGCTCAAGGTATAGAGCTCAATTACACATCAGGTTATATAAATGATTTATTGAGTGTGGGTGTATCGACTTACACCGTAATGAATATTAACTCTACAGGTTCAGCCGCAGGTAATATTTTACCAGCAGGTAATGAGAGTGGCGGAGTAGACGATAGCTTTTCTAAATTTGGTCAATATTTTTTAGATTTTAAATTGGGCAAAAACGGTCACGTTAAAGTAGGTGGGCAAAAAACCAAAAGTATGCTTTTAAAAAGCTCAGGCAGCCGTGCTATTCCTAATACTTTTAGAGGCGTTTTTGGCGATTACAAAATTGGCAACACTAAATTATATGGTTACGTATACGATAAATGGAGCCGTCGACATGATGAAAGATGGGAAGACTTTTCTACCGATCAATCGGCACCTGGCGCCATTAGCGTAATTTGGGGGGTAGGTGCTACGCATAAAAAAGACGACATAACATTAGAGGCTGAATATTTAAATTCCCACAATTATCTAAGTAAAATGGGATTAAAAATTAGTTACGACATTAAACTTGAGCAAAGTAAGTTAACCCTTTCAACTGGCATATTTACCTCACAAGATGATGGTGATTTATTTGTAACAGGCGCAGAGGGCGGCGATTTAGATGATGAAGATGCAACTGGCGCATTAACAGGTTTAACTAAAAGTGAAAACGATGGATTTGCCTATTACTTAGATGCTGATTGGAAAAAAGATATTTGGAGTGTAGGTGTGGCATTTACTAAAGTAAGTGATGCTTGGATTGAAGATAACTTTAGTGGCGATCATGGTACAAACCCATTTCCAACTCGCTCATTGATTGGTGCCGATTTAACAAATCAAAACGAGGCAACGTGGCAGGCACGTTTTGGCATTGATTTAAAAGCAGTATCGCCAGGTTTAA
The DNA here is from genome assembly GCF_014163565.1 of Pseudoalteromonas sp. SR45-5. NCBI lineage: Bacteria > Pseudomonadati > Pseudomonadota > Gammaproteobacteria > Alteromonadales > Pseudoalteromonadaceae > Pseudoalteromonas > Pseudoalteromonas sp. SR45-5. The sequence continues at coordinate 1,220 of NZ_JACJDN010000591.1, forward strand.
CAACAAAGTTTTACTACACAAGCGGTAGCGATGCTGAAAACTCTGCGCTGGGTAAGTTAGCTGGCACAGCTGATGAAAAATATTGGGCTGTAGATACGCGCTATAAAGTTGAGAAAATAAAAGGCTTAAGTTTGCGCTGGTTATTTGTAGATTATACAACCGAAAAATCAGGCAGCGTTGATGGTGTAAAAGGCGACAGAGCCGACCACCGAGTTTATGTAGATTACACTATTAAATTTTAAAATAACGTTTAATAAGCCAATGCAAATTTATACATTGGTTTTATTTCCTTTATTAATTACCACTATGATAAAACTAACAAATAGATAATAAAAATAAAGCTAATATATGTTTTCTCTTCAACAGTGGCAATCGCAGGGCCAATTCACTCATATTTCTGGCCATCAAATATTTACAAAAATAGCTGGTGATATAACTAAGCCTGCGCTGCTTTTAATACATGGCTTTCCAAGTGCTAGCTGGGATTGGGAAGGTATGTGGCAAACGCTTAGTGAACATTATTTTGTAATTACGCTCGATATGCTAGGTTTTGGTTTGTCAGATAAACCAATAAACGCTACTTATAAAATTACCGAACAAGCCGACTTATATACCCAATTTTTAAAAACGTTAAATATTAATGATGTACATATTTTAGCTCATGACTATGGCGATACTGTGGCTCAAGAGTTATTAGCAAGGCAAGTGGTTAGCCAAAGTGACTTTAAAATAAACAGCGTGTGTTTTTTAAATGGTGGGTTATTTCCTGAGGTGCATAAACCATTATTTATACAAAAGCTTTTACTTTCAAAGCTAGGTTGGATAGTGCCAAAATTAATGAATAAACAAAAATTTGCCAATAATTTAGTGACTATTTTTAGTAAAAGTACACCGCCCTCAAAACAAGTGGTAGACACACTTTGGGAGTTGCTAATTTATAAAGATGGTTTAGCCGTTATGCCTAAACTCATTAGCTATATAAAGCAGAGGCAGCAAAACCGAGAACGCTGGGTGGGTGCCATCATAAATAGCAATATACCACTTACGTTTATAGCAGGCGCAGAAGATCCTATCTCTGGTAAGCACATGATTGAACATTATAAAAAGCTTATTCCCAATGCGCGCGTACAAGAGTTTGTAGAGCTTGGGCATTATCCGCAAGTAGAAAATCCAGATGCTATTACGCAGGCTTATTTGGATTTTAGAAATTGCCAATAAAAACGCGGCACTAAATTAAGTGCCG
>NZ_JACJDN010000592.1:0-2461 GCF_014163565.1 Pseudoalteromonas sp. SR45-5
CGTAAACCAACTTGCACACTCTTTAACGAGTGCCGTAGAGCGCTTTAAGTTTTAAGTGCAAGTAATGACTTGCCTTGCATGAAATGGGTATAATACTTTAACTCTTTTGCTTAATAGCGGCCCACAATGAAATATAAAGATCTACGTGATTTTATCGATTTGCTTGAAAAAAAAGGCGAACTTAAACGTATCACCCAAGAAATCGACCCGTATCTTGAAATGACCGAAATATCTGATCGCACATTGCGTGCAAAAGGCCCGGCGTTATTATTTGAAAACCCAAAAGGCTACGATATGCCGGTGCTTACCAACTTATTTGGTACACCAAAACGCGTAGCAATGGGCATGGGCCAAACAGATGTTAGCGAGCTTCGCGAAGTGGGTAAGCTACTCGCTTTTTTAAAAGAACCTGATCCACCAAAGGGTATTAAAGAAGCACTAGGCGCTATACCTATTTTTAAGCAAGTGCTTAATATGCCTGCAAAAGAAGTTAAAAAAGCGCCTTGCCAACAAGTAGTTTTAGAAGGTGATGATGTAGATTTAACTAAATTACCTATTCAGCATTGCTGGCCAGGTGATGCAGCGCCATTAATCACATGGGGCCTTACCGTTACTAAAGGGCCTTATAAAAAGCGCCAAAATTTAGGTATTTATCGCCAGCAATTATTAGGCAAAAATAAAATAATTATGCGCTGGTTGTCACATCGTGGTGGCGCGCTTGATTTTCAAGAATGGTGTAAAGAAAACCCAGGGCAACCCTACCCTGTATCGGTAGCATTAGGTGCCGATCCTGCCACTATATTAGGTGCCGTAACGCCTGTACCTGACACTCTAAGCGAATATGCATTCGCTGGCTTATTACGTGGCAGCAGAACCGAAGTTGTAAAATCTCTTTCAAATGACCTACAAGTCCCTGCCAGTGCAGAAATAGTACTTGAAGGTTACATAATGCCTGGTGAAATGGCGCCAGAAGGCCCTTATGGTGACCATACCGGTTACTATAATGAAGTCGATGACTTTCCAGTAATGACGGTCACTCATTTAACGCATCGTAAAGATCCTATTTATCACAGCACATTTACCGGCCGTCCGCCTGATGAGCCTGCTATTTTAGGTGTGGCACTTAATGAAGTGTTTGTGCCGATACTACAAAAGCAATTCCCTGAAATTGTCGACTTTTACCTTCCGCCTGAAGGGTGCTCATATCGTATGGCGATTGTAACAATGAAAAAACAATATCCAGGCCATGCTAAGCGCGTGATGATGGGAGTTTGGTCGTTCTTACGTCAGTTTATGTACACCAAATTTGTAATCGTCTGCGATGACGATGTTAACGCCCGCGATTGGGAAGATGTTATTTGGGCTATAACAACCCGAATGGATCCAGCGCGTGATACAACATTAATAGAGAACACACCTATTGATTATCTCGATTTTGCATCACCAGTCTCAGGTCTTGGTTCAAAAATGGGAATGGATGCTACCAATAAATGGCCTGGCGAAACCACCCGCGAATGGGGCGAGCCTATTGTTATGGATAAAGACACCAAAGACCGTGTAGATGATATTTGGGAAAGCCTTAATATTGTTTAAGTGTTTATATGTAAGTACATATCAGGCTATAAAATAACCCTGCAGATATGCTAGAATCGAGCTATTCGATTGCGTATCTGCTGTTACAAGCGCTGCTAAAAGGTAAAAAATGCAAACATTAAAAGCTGAAGTTGTAGCTATCAGCCCACTTACAGAATTTGTTCATAAAGTAATTTTAAAGCCACAACAACCTGTGACCTTTGAAGCTGGCCAATACATGCAACTCGTATTAGGCGAAAAAGACAAACGTGCTTTTTCTATAGCTAGTCGCCCTTCACAGTGCGATGCAATAGAACTGCATATTGGCGCCTCAGGTGCCGATTCGTATGCAATGCAATCGTTAGAGCATTTACGAAACGCCCATACCACAGGGCAGTTAGTAGACATTGAAGCTGGCTTGGGTATTTCACAGTTGCGCCTGCAATGTGAGCGCCCTATTATTTTACTCGCCGGTGGTACTGGTTTTTCATACGCAAAATCAATGGCTGATCATTTAGCTGAAATAAAATGCGAGCGCCCTGTATTGTTTTACTGGGGCGTAAAAGAAGAATCTGCTTTATATGCACATACAGAAATGCAAACATGGGCAGATAGCCATGAGAACTTTAAGTTTATTCCTGTAGTAGAAAATCCATCTGCTAATTGGCAAGGACACACTGGCTACGTACACAAAGCAGTAATGCAAGATATTGTGTCACTAGAACCATACGATATTTATATGGCAGGTCGTTTTGACATGATAGGTATTGTCCGTGATGACTTTATTACTCATGGTGCAATTCGTGAAAACATGTACGCAGATGCATTCGCATTTATCAAATAATTGAAATTTACTTTCAGTTATAAATAAAGGCACCTAATCGGTGCC
>NZ_JACJDN010000593.1:0-2452 GCF_014163565.1 Pseudoalteromonas sp. SR45-5
ATTTCATCTGTTCCTACAGAAAGCCAAAACCCAGTATATTTACTCGACTTAGGTGCTAATGTGCACTGCGATGCGCAAATGCTCTATCAGTTTGGCATTATGGGCTCTGTAGTTGCTGGTCAAGCACTTGGCTGCGATAACCCTCGCGTTAGCTTATTAAATATTGGCGCTGAGGACATTAAAGGCCACGACGACATTAAACAAGCTGCACAATTGATGCAGCAAAGCCCACATATTAATTACATTGGTTATAGCGAAGGAAGTGATATTTTTTCTGGCAAGGCTGATGTTATTGTATGCGAAGGGTTTGTGGGTAACGTGGCGCTTAAAACATGCGAAGGCATTGCCAAGCTTATTATGAATAAGTTTACAGCTGCGCTCGAAAAGCACCTTTTGTATAAATGTATGGCGTTTATATTGCGTCCAATAATAAAAAAACTCTATAAAAGGGTGAACCCCGACCAGTATAACGGTGCTTCTCTGGTAGGATTGCGCGGTATTGTCGTTAAAAGTCATGGAAATGCGTCAGCTAAAGCATTTCAAGCAGCAATTGATGAAGCGGTAAAAGAGGTTGAACGTCAACTTCCTGATAAAATAGCCGCTATTTTCGAAAAAACACATTCTAAAGACACGGCGGTTAATCAATAATTGATGTGCCGTGTATTTCATTATTTATTTGTTTAATTAAAAAGAGCAAAGTATGGCACAAAAAATTGCACTTCTATTCCCAGGTCAAGGCTCGCAAAGCGTTGGTATGTTACAAGAGCTACTAGAGAGTTCTGACATTGTTAAAGCAACATTTGCAGAAGCATCAGATGCACTGGGTTACGACTTAGCAGAGCTAGTTCTTAATGGCCCAGAAGAAAAATTAAATCAAACTCATCGTACACAACCTGCATTATTAACTGCAAGTGTTGCTATTTACCGTGATTGGCTTGCAGCAAACCCAGATGCAGACGTTGTTATGGCCGGTCACAGCTTAGGTGAATATTCAGCACTAGTATGTAGCGACGTACTAAGCTTGAGCGAAGCTGTTAAGCTTGTTGAAAACCGTGGTTTATACATGCAAGAAGCTGTACCTGCAGGCGTAGGTTCAATGGCTGCGATTATTGGCTTAGGCGATGAAGAAATAAAAGCGGCATGTGCTGCCTCAGCGCAAGGTGAGGTTGTATCTCCAGTTAACTACAATTCTCCTGGTCAAGTTGTTATTGCAGGGCATAAAGCGGCAGTAGATAGAGCATCACAAGCATGTAAAGATGCTGGTGCTAAACGCGCATTACCACTTTCGGTTAGCGTACCTTCACATTGTGAACTAATGAAGCCAGCAGCTGATAAGCTAGCGGTAGACTTGGCCGCTTTAACATTTAATACACCTAAGTGTGATGTAATTAATAATGTTGATGTAAAAGCTGAATCGACCGCTGATGCAATTAAAGATGCACTAGTACGTCAACTATACAGCCCAGTTCGCTGGACAGAAACAGTACAAGCCTTGGTTGCACAAGATGTAACGCAAAGCTACGAATTTGGTCCTGGTAAAGTATTAACAGGGCTTGCGAAACGAATTGATAAAGCAATGGTTTGTGGCTCAGTAAACGATGCCGCTTCAATCGCTGCAGCTAAATAAGAGTATATAAAATGTCTAATTTATTTTCTTTAGAGGGCAAAATTGTCCTAATTACTGGCGCTAGCCGTGGTATTGGTAAAGCAATTGCAACAACATTAGTTGCGCAAGGTGCAAAAGTTGCAGGCACTGCAACAAGTGAGTCAGGCGCTGCTAAAATCAGCGAGTACTTAGGTGACAATGGTAAAGGTTATGCATTAAACGTAACGGATCCTGCATCTATTGAAGCGACACTTGCCGCAATAAAAGCTGATTTTGGCGATATTGACGTACTTGTTAATAACGCAGGTATCACACGTGATAACCTATTAATGCGTATGAAAGAGACTGAGTGGGACGATATAATCGACACTAACTTAAGCTCGATTTTCCGTTTATCTAAAGCGGTACTTCGTCCAATGATGAAGAAAAAGAAAGGTCGTATTATCAATATTGGCTCAGTAGTGGGCACTATGGGTAATGCAGGACAAGCTAACTATGCAGCGGCTAAAGCAGGCGTCATTGGTTTTTCTAAGTCACTTGCACGCGAAGTGGCATCACGTGGTATTACAGTAAACGTAGTGGCACCTGGTTTTATTCAAACTGATATGACTGATGATTTAACTGATGAGCAAAAAGCAGCAACACTTGCAAACGTTCCAGCAGGGCGTTTAGGCCAACCAGACGAAATTGCAGCTGCCGTATGTTATTTAGCATCTGACGCGGCTGCGTACGTATCAGGTGAAACTTTGCATGTAAATGGCGCGATGTACATGGTTTAATAACCATTGTACCCACATTGTTACTTAATAAAGTTAAGTAAGTTACCTCAAAAACATTGAATTATTT
>NZ_JACJDN010000594.1:0-2451 GCF_014163565.1 Pseudoalteromonas sp. SR45-5
CTCGTTTTCTGCTTTTTCAGCTGCAAGGCGTTCTTGCTCTAAGCGTTCATTCTCTGCTTTTTCAGCCGCAATGCGTTCTTGCTCTAAGCGTTCATTCTCTGCTTTTTCAGCCGCAATGCGTTCTTGCTCTAAACGCTCATTCTCTGCTTTTTCAGCTGCAATACGTACTTGCTCTAAGCGCTCATTTTCTGCTTTTTCAGCCGCAATGCGTTCTTGCTCTAAAAGCATCTGCGCTTCTTGTTCTGCTAAGCGCTTCGCTTGCTCTTGCCTTTGAGCTTCAGCATCCGCTTGTTCTTTTGCTAATAACTCAGCATTCGCTTGCTCTATTGCAAGCTTTTCGGCTTTGATCGCCTCATCTTGTTTTTCAAGGCGTATTTGCTCTAGTCGCTCAGCCTCTACTTTTTCTGCCGCTAATCGTTCTTGCTCTAAGCGCATCTCTTTTTCTTGATCGGCTAAACGTTGCGCATGTTCTTGTCTTTGCGCCTCGGCATCTGCTTGCTGTTTTGCAAGTAATTCAGCATTGGCCTGCTCAATGGCAATCTTTTCCGCGTTTTCAGCACGCTGGCGTTCTTGTTCTAAACGCTCTGTTTCAGCCTCTGCTTTTAACCGTTCAGCTTCAGCTTGCTCTTGCGCTAGTTTTTCTTGCTCTAGCTTCTGGGCCTCTTCTTGCGCTAATACTTGTTGTTTATCAGCTGCTGCTTTTTGCTCTGCTTCTTTTTTATCTGACTTGCCAAAACCGAGCCACGACATGAATTTACTTTTTTTTGTCATACTTGCTAATAACCACTTATAAAAATCTGATAAACTAAAATTTGAAATAGCTTGGCAATGCCCAGCAATAGTTGCTAATAAATACAACCATTCAAAACGTAAGTGTTTAATAGTAACACTTTTAATGCGGTTGAAAAATGAAGCTACACGTAATCGCCCATAATATTATCTGAGCTAGATACCATATACCATTTTTTAGTGAGCTAAATGAGAAAAAAAACAACGCAAAATAAAGCTGCTAACAAGCCCAGTGATGGCTTTATTAGAGTGATTAGTGGTCAATTTCGAGGCCGTAAACTCCCGGTTAAAAACGTAGAAGGCTTGAGACCTACTACCGATCGAATTAAAGAAACTGTATTTAATTGGCTAATGCAAGATACGCGTGACGCAAATGTACTTGATTGTTTTGCCGGTTCTGGTGGATTGGGATTTGAAGCGCTATCACGATATGCTAAAAGCGCTACATTTATCGAACTCGACTCATTAGCTGCTAAGCAATTAGAACAAAATATTAGCACTTTAAAGCTCGACAACGCATACGTTAAACATACTAATTCGCTCTCCTTTTTAGAGCAAAAAAACACAAACAAAGCCTTTAATCTTGTATTTGTTGACCCACCATTTCGTAAAGATTTAGCGCAAACAACCTGCAATTTATTAGAAAAAAACCAATGGTTAAGCAACGACGCATTAATTTATGTTGAAGTAGAGGCAGAGCTAGCCGCCTTAGAAACACCAACCAACTGGTTGTTAATTAAAGAAAAAAAGGCGGGGCAAGTACTTTGCCAACTGTACCAGCGACAAGCAAATTAATACTGTTTAACGTAATGCGTTTCTGTTAATATTGTCCTTTACATGTGGTGTTGCTTCGGATTACAATACCGCACCATTTTTGAACCACTTGATCAATGTTTGATCAACTTGAGCAACGCTCATAATTTAGGTAGGTGAATTTTTAATGCCAGTAATTAAAGTAAGAGAGAACGAACCGTTTGACGTAGCACTTCGTCGCTTCAAGCGTTCATGTGAAAAAGCAGGAATCCTTTCAGAAGTTCGTCGTCGCGAGCACTATGAAAAACCAACAGCTGAGCGTAAGCGTAAAAAAGCTGCTGCAGTTAAACGTCACATGAAAAAACTTTCTCGTGATAACGCTCGTCGCGTTAAATTATACTAATATATTAGGTCTTGTATAAATGAGCCTTTTAATAACGCTAAAAGATGCGCAAAAAGATGCGATGAGAGCTAAAGACAAGCAACGTCTTAACCCTATTCGTATGGTACTTGCTGCAATCAAGCAACGTGAAATTGACGAGCAAATAACGCTAGACGACGCAGGTATTACCTCCGTTATAGTGAAGCTTGTTAAACAACGTCGTGACTCTTACACTCAGTACAAAGATGCTGGGCGTGATGATTTAGCTGATATTGAAGCCAATGAAATAGTAGCACTTGAAACTTTTTTACCTCAACAATTGAGTGAAGAAGAAATAATTGCTCTCATTGACGCGGCTATTGCTGATACTAATGCAGCAGGTATGCAAGACATGGGTAAAGTAATGGGTATAATCAAAAGCAAAGCTGAAGGTCGAGCCGATATGGGTAAGATTTCTGGTTTAATTAAGCAAAGATTAACTGCCTAATACTCCCACATACATTAAAGTATGATTGAAGTAAACCGAG
>NZ_JACJDN010000595.1:0-2448 GCF_014163565.1 Pseudoalteromonas sp. SR45-5
ATTACATGCTGTAGGTAACGGCATTATGGCAAACAAGCCAGATGCTAAAATTGTTTACATGCATTCAGAACGCTTTGTTCAAGACATGGTAAAGGCACTACAAAATAATGCGATAGAAGAATTTAAGCGTTATTACCGCAGTGTTGACGCATTAATGATTGATGATATTCAATTTTTTGCTAATAAAGAGCGTTCACAAGAAGAGTTTTTTCATACCTTTAATGCATTGCTTGAAGGCAACCAACAAATTATTTTAACCTCTGACCGTTATCCAAAAGAGATTGAAGGGGTCGAAGACCGTCTTAAATCACGTTTTGGTTGGGGATTAACAATCGCGATTGAGCCACCAGAGCTTGAAACTCGCGTTGCTATTTTGATGAAGAAAGCACAGCAAAGTAAGATTAACTTACCACATGAAGTTGCTTTTTTTATCGCCAAAAAATTACGTTCAAATGTACGTGAACTAGAAGGCGCACTTAACCGTGTAATTGCTAATGCTAATTTTACAGGTCGTCCAATTTCGATTGATTTTGTAAAAGAAGCACTACGCGATTTACTTGCCTTGCAAGATAAGCTGGTTACGATAGATAATATTCAGCGCACCGTTGCTGAGTACTACCGAATTCGAGTGTCAGATCTATTGTCTAAGCGCCGCAGCCGCTCTATAGCAAGGCCACGCCAAGTTGCCATGGCATTATCTAAAGAATTAACTAATCACAGCTTACCTGAGATTGGTGACGCATTTGGTGGACGCGATCATACGACCGTATTACACGCATGTCGTAAGATAAAATCACTACGTGACGAAAGCCACGAAATTAAAGAAGATTACCAAAACTTAATAAGAACATTGTCATCTTAGGGCTGACTTTATTATGCAAATAACAATATCAAGACAACAATTTTTAAAGCCATTGGTGCAAGTGTCGGGTGCAATAGAGCGCAAACACACGCTACCAATCTTATCTAACGTTTTGTTAGTGGTAGAAAACGGACAACTTTCAATGACGGGTACTGACCTTGAAATTGAATTAGTTTCTGGCGTATTTGTAGGTGATGATATTGCCGATACAAAACTAACGTTACCCGCTAAAAAGTTACTCGATATTTGTAAAAGTCTACCAGACGGTTCAGACATTACTTTAAGCTTGCAAGAGCACCAATTACTTTTAACCAGTGGTAAAAGCCGTTTTTCATTAACGACTTTATCAGCTGATGATTTTCCTAATTTAGAGCAGTGGGATGGTGAGGTTGAATTTCAACTAACTCGTTTAGAGCTTCGTAAGTTACTTGAAAGCACGCATTTTTCGATGGCGAATCAAGACGTACGTTATTACTTAAACGGTATGTCTTTTGAAGTAGATAATACAGACATAAAAACAGTAGCAACAGATGGTCACCGTTTAGCTATTGCACAAAAGCAATTAACGCAATCGCTTAACACTCAACGTCAATTAATTATACCTCGCAAAGGTGTGCAAGAAATTATGCGCCTTATGGTAGCTGACGACGAATTGGTTACAATTCAGTTTGGTGCTAACCATATACGTATTATTGATATTGAGTTTACATTTACAAGTAAGCTAGTTGATGGACGCTTTCCTGATTACCGTCGTGTATTACCACGTGGTGGTGACAAAGTAATTACAGCTAACCGAGAATGGTTACGAAATGCGTTTCAACGAGTGTCTATTTTATCGAATGAAAAATTTCGTGGTGTACGCTTAAACCTATCAAACGGTTTATTAAAAATTACTGCCAATAACCCAGAGCAAGAACAAGCTGAAGAAGTTGTTGAAGTAAGTTACGAAGGCGCGGACCTAGAAATAGGATTCAACGTGTCTTACGTATTAGATGTACTAAACACATTAAAAACAGAAGACGTACTATTTACATTAGCCGACTCAAACAGCAGTGCATTAATTGAAGGTGCAGGCGATGAAGAAGCAATGTACGTTGTTATGCCTATGCGTTTATAAGACTATAAATACATAATGAGCTTAAGTCATTTGAGCCTCAAATATTTTCGTAATATTGAGGCGCTGACGCTAGAACCAGTCAACGGCGTTAATATAATTTATGGTGAAAATGGCAGCGGAAAAACCAGCCTTTTAGAGGCTATATATTACCTTTCTCATGGCAAATCTTTTCGTACTCCAAAACACAAAAGTATTATTGCGCACCAGCAAGAGCAATTTGTAATTCACGGGCGTAAAACAATACACGATTTATCAATTCCAATTGGTATTAGTAAAACGCAAACGGGTGAGACCAATTTAAAAATTCAAGGTAAGGCGAGCCGTAAGATATCAGAACTCGCTCAACTTATGCCTGTACAAATTATTACACCAGAGAGTTATTCTTTGTTTTTTGGTGGACCTAAAGAGCGCAGAAAGTTTTTAGATTTAGGTTTGTTCCACGTGGAACATGAGTTCTTTTTTTTGTGGC
>NZ_JACJDN010000596.1:0-2442 GCF_014163565.1 Pseudoalteromonas sp. SR45-5
TCTGAGGTTATTGTTACTTGCTGCGTTTCAGTTGGCGTTTTATCTAAGCATGCAGTTAAACAAAGTGGTAAAAGTATGGCTAACAATGGGGTACGCATAACAAACCTTGATAGTGATGAAATATTCATCACTATCATACACGGTGCATTTTTTACGGCAATAAAAACTATATTATCAAGTAATTAAAGCCGTGAAAAATATCGTTTATTAAAGTCCCCCCTGCGTTAGTTTGGTGGGATTAAGTAGCTTTTCGAGTTCACTGCGTGGTAAATCGGTTTCTTGTTCGGCTACATCAATAATAGGGCGGGCTTCCTTATAAGCCTGCTTTGCTATTTTTGCTGCTTTTTCATAACCGATCACCGGATTGAGCGCAGTCACTAAAATTGGATTTTTAGCGAGTGCTTTATCTATATTAGGCTTATTTACTTTAAAGCTGGCAATGGCTTTATCGCCCAATGCTTGTGCGCTATTGGCAAGTAATTCTATGCTTTGCAAAATATTATACGCAATGACTGGCAGCATAACGTTTAGCTCAAAATTACCCGCTTGGCCTGCTACTGTAATGGTCGCGTCGTTACCGATTACTTGTGCGCTTACCATGGCTGCGGCTTCTGGTATTACCGGATTTACCTTGCCAGGCATAATAGACGAGCCCGGTTGAAGTGCTTCTAGCTCTATTTCGCCTAAGCCCGCAAGTGGTCCTGAGTTCATCCAGCGTAGGTCGTTCGCTATTTTCATTTGTGCTACAGCGAGTACTTTTAATTGCCCCGAAAGCGCTACTATGGCGTCTTGTGAGCCGATGTTATAAAAAAAGTTACTACTAGGCGTAAATCTAATGCCTACATTGGCACTCAGGTTTTCTGCAAATTTGGCTGCAAACTTAGGGTCTGCATTTATTCCTGTTCCAACAGCTGTACCGCCTTGTGCCAGTTCGCATACACGCTCTAAGCTATGTCTAATTCCTGCTGCGGCATGGTTAACTTGTGACTGCCATGCACTTAGTGTTTGATCAAATGTAACAGGCATTGCATCCATTAAATGCGTACGGCCCGTTTTAACTATATGGCCTACTTCAGCTTTTTTCTTTTCTAGGCTTTGCGATAAGTTTTCAAGCGAAGGAAGTAATTCATACACTACATTTATTGCGCTACTGAGTGCGATAGCAGTAGGGACTACATCGTTAGAACTTTGCCCCATGTTTACATCATCATTAGGGTGAATGCTTTCACTGCCTAATCGGCTAGCAAGCGTTGCAATAACTTCGTTGGCATTCATATTTGAGCTTGTGCCCGAACCGGTTTGAAAAATATCAACGGGGAAATGCTCAACATGCTCGCCATCAATAATACTTTGACAAGCTTGCTCAATAGCATTTGCTTTGTCTTTACTTAAATGGCCAAGCTCGCAGTTACTTTGCGCAGCAGCTTGTTTTATATAAGCCAGTGCAGTGATAAATTGCTTTGGCATAGATAAGCCACTAATGGCAAAGTTATTAACAGCTCGTTGTGTTTGCGCCTGATAGAGCGCATCAGTAGGTACTTGTAGCTCGCCCATGCTGTCTGATTCTGTTCTAAAGTTGCTCATAAGTGTGCTCCTTAAAAAGGGTTGAATTCGTGACTAAGAATACGAGCTTCACGCTCAAGTATTAAAAATTGTGCAGTATTGTTATGCACCTTATAAAACCGTTTTAATGCTAATAATGGTTTGTATAGCTGCTCTAAACATTGTTTACGAATAGCATTATGTATAAGAGGGTCGCACATTTTGTTCATAATTTCATGGTGTGTGCGCCTAAGATAAAACTCTTGAAGCAAGGGATTATGTTGTTGCTCAAATTTTTTGGCGACGTTAAGGGCGGTTTCTATGTAGTCGGCAACGAGCATGGGGGCATGCAGGCCAGGTCTTAAGCAATGACAAGAGAGTTCTTGATGGTAGCGATGCTGGGCATAATTTGAAGACATAAAAAAACCGACTCAAGTTAACGATAATAGTTATCATTACATTTAATCGGTTTCAGTGTAAACAGTTATTATAAAAATTATTTGCGTTACTAATTTGAGTATTAATTGTAGCCAAGAATAAATATCTGATCTGTTTCATGTTTGCTCATCGCCTGTTGATTATGTTTAGGGTGCGAAAGTAAATCGATTACTGTAGCTCTCATATCAACGGCGTAACTATGATCGTCGGTGGTTTTTTCGGTTATAGCAATGGCCGCGTCTACAGCGGTATAAGGGGGTATATGCATAATTTTATCCTTTGAAATTTAATATAAGTTAAACCCTTTAGTGGGTTAACAATATAAAAGCATATTACGTACCAACCATAATGAGCCAGCTCAACCATATGATAGTTATAGTATTTAAAAATTACCTTTTTTTCATCACGACAAAATAAGCTAAATTTGCTTTACTGTTGTGCATTAATCTACAATTTTGGTGC
>NZ_JACJDN010000597.1:0-2441 GCF_014163565.1 Pseudoalteromonas sp. SR45-5
GTGATGAAAAAGTCTCAAAAAAAGAATTTGAAAGCTTTAAACCTTAATGAGTAATTACTGATTAAGCTTTACTTAAGCTTGTTATAGGTAAACTGGAATTAAAAGCATTTGCCATAATCCCTGAGGGAGTGTGTAAAAGGATTTAATGTTGGGAGTTAAATTACGGCAAGTGCTTTTTCCTTTTCACTTTATTTTAGCCACAAACTTTAAATACATCTTTTGGAAGGAACACCATGAAGATACTTCCCCTTACTATAAGCATCTTAATGCTATTAAGCTTTGATGCCGCTGCACTTGATGTAAAGCAACGCTTTGATCACCTCGATAGCGACAAAAGTGGCTATTTAACGCATGACGAACTTGATCCCCAACCACAACTATTAAACACATTTGTAAAATGGGACAAAAACCAAGATAACCAAATTTCGTTAATCGAATTTAAAAATTACCTTACCAATAACCTCTACTGAGTATTTTTCATGAAAAAAACAAGCTATATAGCGCTTTTTGCGTTTAGTATTTTTAGCACATTAGGCTTTGCTGCAAGCAACAATGTTGCAGAGCAATTTGAAAAACTTGATAGAAACCAGGATGGTTTTTTAACACGTTCAGAAACCGCTGTAGACCCCGCTTTGTGGTCTCGATTTTCAAGCTATGATCAAGACAAAGACGGCAAGCTAACGCTAAGTGAATACAGTTTATACGCTAGTAAATAAACCCTTTCAAAAGCTAGATATTTTATGTTCTAGCTTTACTGCTTTTTTCTTCATCATAATTTGTCTCACATATTGGTATTATAAAGTTGGGTTTGCTAGTGTTAACGCACTAACAATAAAAAATAATGCCTTATGTCGCTCAAAAAAATAATAAAACCACTCATACTAGCCAGCCTTTGCGCTAGTTCTAGTTACACTATTGCACAAACAAAAGTAATTTATAATGCCAACGGTTATACCCCTTTATATCAAGGTGAAGTACAGCAGTTTACTACCCTCGTTATTAAAAATGGCAAGGTAGTAAAACTAGGTAGCGATACACTTAAAGATAGCTACCCAGATGCCAAGCTAATTGACGCGCACGGTAATACCTTATTACCAGGCTTAATTGATGCTCATGGGCACGTTATTGGCCTTGGCGATAATTTATCGCAACTTGATGTACGCGGTGCAAAATCGGTTGATGAAGTAACGAATAAACTAAAAGTATTTGCCGATAACAAACAAGGTTGGATTATAGGGCGAGGTTGGAACCAAGAGCTATGGCCCGATACACGCTTTCCTACAGCTAAAGATTTAGACAAAGTAGTTAACGATCGACCTGTGGTGCTTTCTCGAGTTGATAGCCATGCCATTTGGGTTAATTCAAAAGCGCTCGAACTTGCAGGTATTACCGCCCAAACAAAAGCACCTGAAGGCGGTGAGATAATTAAAGACGAATTTGGCAATCCTACGGGTATTTTTGTAGACAAAGCAGAATCGCTAATTACCCAGCATATGCCAGCCCCTTCAAAACAAGATATAAGTGACTCACTAGATGCAGCAGGTAAACATTTATTAAGTTTAGGCATTACCTCTACTCACGATGCAGGTATTGATAAAACCACATGGGAGGTTTATAAAGAGCGCGGCGACCTTGGTAATTTACCACTACGTATTGTGGCAATGTTAAGTGGTGCAAGCCCTGATTTAGACACAATGTTAAAGGCAGGCCGATACCACGACAAAAATGACTTTATGGAAATTCGCAGTGTTAAAGTTTACGCCGATGGCGCGCTGGGCTCTCGTGGTGCAGCACTTATTGAAGAATATGCAGACAGACCTGGTCACCATGGTTTAATGCTTGAAACGCAAGAGAAACTCGAAGCACTCTTTACACAAAGCTTTAAAAGCGGCTTTAGCGCAAATACTCACGCCATTGGCGACAAAGCAAATAAAGTAGTACTTGATGCCTATCAAAATGTGTTTAAAAAAACGGGCGGTATATTACTGCGAAACCGAATAGAGCACGCCCAAATTGTAACCCCTGATGATATCCCTCGCTTTAAAGCGTTAAAAATAATCCCTTCAATGCAGCCAGTGCATGCCACTTCAGATATGCATATGGCAGAGCAGCGTTTAACTGAAAAACAACTAAGCGGGGCCTACGCGTGGCAAACATTTTTACAGCAAGGTTCGGTTGTTGCTGCGGGCTCTGATTACCCTGTAGAGCTTGCAAATCCATTTGATGGTTTGTATTCAGCCATTACACGCATGGATCATAACAAACTACCGGAAAACGGCTGGCGCGCGAGTGAAGTACTAAGCCGCGAAGATGCATTACGTGCATTTACTCTTGGTGGCGCCTATGCAGCTCATCAAGAATTTAAGGTGGGTAGTTTAGAAAAAGGTAAATGGGCCGACTTTATTTTAATTGATAAAGACTACTTTAAAGTACCTGTTGGG
>NZ_JACJDN010000598.1:0-2439 GCF_014163565.1 Pseudoalteromonas sp. SR45-5
TTGGTTTTTTTTACCTCGTAAAATATAGAGATAAAATACAATCAGTGGGCTAATAATAATTAATGCGAATGAGTAAAAAATGCGTGCCATACTGATCTTTCTTAAAGGGAAGTGGCGTTAGTTTACCGTGAAATAGCCGTTTTCTAAACAGACTCGTTATAAAATATGGTTTGGGTTCAGTTATAACCCGATAAAATACACACAATTAAATAAAATTATGGAATAATGAATTTAATTTTTCCTGCCATTTCAGTTCCAAGAGGAATTTTTTCATGTCAATTATCGATTCAGTGGCAACTAGCTACGTTGAAACATTAAACCGTCATCAGGCATTATTTGAAACGATGGAGGCTTATCATCAAGAATCTATGCAATTGTTAGAAGCATGCCATAGTGCATTACAAGCTGGTGGCAAGATTGTTTGGTTTGGTAACGGTGGTAGTGCAGCAGATGCACAGCATTTAGCAGCAGAATTTGTAGTGCGTTATAAATTAGAACGTGGTCCGCTTGCTTCAATGGCATTGACCACTGATACCTCAATTTTAACAGCGCACAGCAACGACTATCACTTTGATACGGTGTTTGAACGCCAAGTTCAAGCGCTATGCAAGCCAGAAGATTTAGTTATTGGTTTAACCACATCAGGTACTAGTAATAATATTAATTTAGCATTAGAGGCTGCAAATAAACTAGGCGCTTTTACTGTTGCATTAACTGGACGTGATGGCGGTAAAGTAAAAGATATTGCTAAGTTACCTATTATTATAAAAAATGACGAAACAGCACGTATTCAAGAAGCTCACATGTTTATAGGTCACTGGTTATGTGAAGCCATGGATATGGTTGTTGCGGAGCAGCAGTAATGGATTTATCGTTATTAAAAAACTTATCAGCGGCACGAATATTAGTTGTTGGCGATGTAATGCTAGACCGCTATTGGTATGGTGATACAGGTCGCATTTCGCCAGAAGCGCCAGTACCGGTTGTTAAAGTAAGTAAATTTGAAGATAAAGCCGGTGGCGCAGCTAACGTTGCAAAAAATATAGCGCGGTTAGATGCAAAAGTTGGCTTATTGGGTTTAATTGGTGAGGACGAAAGCGGGCAGATTTTAGAGACCATCCTAAAAGGTGAAAAAATAAGCTCACAATTAGTGAGTGTATGTGATTTACCGACTATTTCAAAAATGCGTGTTATTAGCCGCCATCAACAACTGGTTCGTCTTGATTTAGAAGAAACGTTTACTGAGCAACACAGCCAGCTTTTATTAAACCGCTTAGAGTTGGTACTTGATGAATACGACTTTATTGTGTTTTCTGATTACAGCAAAGGATCTTTAAGTTTAATTAAAGAAATGGTAAGCCTTGCTAAGGGCGCCGGAAAAACCGTTTTAATTGACCCTAAATCGCCAGATTTACATTTATATGAAGGTGCTGATTACATTACACCTAACTTACATGAGTTTAAGTTAGCGGGTGGTCAAACCGATTCAGAAGAGGCTTTAGCCGCAAGTGCGCGTGATTTAATAAGCAAAAATGGCATTAAAGCTATGTTGCTTACGCGTTCTGAGCAAGGAATGTCGCTTATTAGTGTAGATGAAAAATTTGATTTTGCAGCGCAAGAGCTTGAAGTAAGCGATGTAACCGGGGCCGGTGATACGGTTATAGCTACACTCGCGGTTATGCTTGGCGCGGGCATGGAACCTAAAGATGCTGTGGAAATTGCTAATTTAGCCGCAGGTATCGTTGTGAGTAAGTTTGGGGCTGCAACAGTCTCGCCAGAAGAGCTAAGCCGTAAGCTTGGTCAGTATTTACATACTACGGGTGAGCATTACCAAACACCATTTGATGATGTACTTCAGCATATTGAATTTGCAAAACAAAACGGCGAAACCATTGTATTCACTAATGGCTGTTTTGATATTTTACACGCCGGGCATGTACGTTATTTAGCGCAAGCTAAAGCACGAGGCGATAGACTCGTTGTTGGATTAAATAATGATGAATCTATTACGCGTTTAAAAGGGGCTGAACGTCCTATTAACCCACTAGATGAGCGTGCGATGGTACTTAGCGCACTTTCATCAGTTGATTGGGTTATTCCGTTTGGTAGCTTAGATGAAAACGATACTCCCGCTAAATTAATTGAGCAAATAAGCCCTGATATTTTAGTTAAAGGTGGCGACTACACCGTAGAGCAAATAGCGGGTGCTGAGCACGTACTTCGTCATGGCGGAAAAGTTGAAGTGCTTGAATTTTTAGATGGGTGCTCAACATCAAAAGTAATTAGTAAAATTAAACAGTAATACCAATTTTATTAAAAACATGATCATTCTAGCGTATTAAATAACTCACTAACTACGTTAAAAACTATTTATATAGAACAACTATGTATCATAATTTTAGCCTTGTTATTGAGCTGTTTCCTTATCGCTATAATAGA
>NZ_JACJDN010000599.1:0-2429 GCF_014163565.1 Pseudoalteromonas sp. SR45-5
CCTGAACTCTGTTTGAGATAGATTTATTATCCAGAATTCAGGTTACTTATTAAATAAAGCAACAGCAGCGTTACTCATTGCTTTTATTCCAGTAGGAATAGCAACTTTATAATCTGGTGCAAATTTACTAGAGTGTAGAGAAGGGAGTACCTCACCTGTTTTTATTGAATCTGCATATTGTGCTTGGTTTACGCCTCCTAGCCAAAAGAGGGTGATAGGGATATTTTCATCGGTGCGCCCGTATAGGCCAAAATCTTCACCCGCCATTACAGCTTGTGTTTCAAGTACATTAGTATCGCCAATTGCGCTGGCAATAGAGTTTCTAACAATGTCTGTTTGTGCAGGGTTATTATAAGTAGATGGAATCGATTCATCTTCATGTACATATATTACAGGGTAGTTAGATTCATTTAAGCCAGCACTTTGTGCAATACCTGCGGTGATTCGTTTTATTGCTGCTATTTGAGCGCTTCTTACATCGGGGTTATAGCTTCTAAGAGTGAGTTGTAGTTTTACTTCATCCGAAATCACATTATGTTTTGAGCCACCATGAATAGACCCCACTGTAATCACAGAAGGCTCAAGCGGTGAAAGCTCTCGGCTTGTGATTGTTTGCAAAGCAAGTACAGTGCGTGCAGCTATAACCACTGGGTCTATAGTTGTATGAGGGTAAGCACCATGACCACCTTTACCTTTAATTGTAATATCGACAGAATCTACACTTGCCATCGTGTATTCATTTTTCATTGATACCTTACCAGCGGGGACGCTAGCGCTTACATGTAAAGCAATTATATGATCAGGTTTTGCATATTTACTAAATAGTCCTTCGCTTAACATCGCTTTAGCACCCCCACCTACTTCTTCTGCAGGCTGTGCAACCATCATTAATGTACCTTGCCACTGTTTTTCATGAGCAATTAACTGCTCTGCAGTTCCAATAAAAGAGCTCATGTGGATATCGTGGCCACAGCCGTGCATTACACCTACTTTTGCACCGTGCTCGTCTATTACTTTGACTTTTGAGGCATAGGATTTTCCTGTTTGCTCAATAATAGGTAAGCCATCAGTATCAGTGCGGATCATTACTGTCGGCCCCTCACCATTTTTATAAATACCAACTACTCCAAAGCCACCTACATTACTTGTTACTTTAAAACCCAGCTGAGTTAATCTATCTGCTATCTTTTTACCTGTTTTTTGTTCGTGATAAGAAAGCTCTGGGGATTGGTGTAAGTCGAGGTAAAACTTTTCAATAGCTGGCATGGCTTTGCTTAAATTCAAATCGAGTCCATTTGCTTGTACTAATGGGCTTGCTAATAAAAGTATTGCACTTAGGTAAGTTAATTTCATATTTTCCCTTATTGTTGAATATGTATACCGAGTGATTTAGGTATATGACTTGTAATTATTATGTTCACCACCATATAAAAACCTAAATAGACGAATATGGCAATCAATTCAATGAGCAACATAGTTAGTATTAATGCGCAAAACCTTCAACAAGTACTCGGTGAAACATCACAACAAAAATTGGTGTTGCTTAACTTTTTCTCTCCTCAAAGTCCTGACTGCATTGGACAGGCTGCAATTTTAGATAAAGTAGCAGCAGAATATGCAAGCTATATAGTAGTAGCAAACCTAGATTGCGATGCAGAACAAGCACTCGCTTCTCAACTTGCGCAACAAGTTGGTTTGCAAACACTGCCTACGCTTGTATTATTAAAAGACTCCGCACCGGTAGATTTACTTGCAGGTGTTCAAAGCGAAGCGCAAATACGCGAAGCCCTAGCAAAGCATTTACCTGCGCAACAAGACTTACTGTTAGAACAAGCAAAGCAAGCGTTATTAAAGTCAGATTTAAATGCTGCATTTAATTATGCAAAGCAAGCTTATGAAATAGACAGCGGTAATGCACGTATCAAATTAGTGCTAGCAGATATATGTATTCAAATTCACAAGGTAGATGAAGCACAAGCGCTTATAAATACAATAGATGCACAAGAGCAAGATGCTTACTTTAATAATATAAAAGCAAAATGCGAAGCCGCGCTTGAAGCAAAAGATTCACCAGAGATTAAAGAAAAGCAACAACAAGTAGAAAAGTATCCAAATGACTTAGAACTAAAAGAAGAGCTCAGTATTTTACTTAATGAAGCGGGCAGAAAAGAAGAAGCATTGGATGTATTGTTTACAGTTCTACAAAAAGATCTGAACTTCAACGAAGCAAAACCAAGCTTTTTAGCCATTATTGCCTCTTTACCTGATGGCGACGCACTCGCAGCTAAGTATCGTCGCAAGTTATATAGTATTTTATACTAGGGTCTGTTGCTCTTTGCGGATTAAAATTTGTTCAAACTAGGGGGTGTTTAATCGCGGCGCGAGATTTGTAACCTAGTGGGCTAAGTAAAAACCGAGTAACAAAGAGT
>NZ_JACJDN010000059.1:0-10788 GCF_014163565.1 Pseudoalteromonas sp. SR45-5
ACAAAAGCGATTCAGGCAACCTTTGCTGATGATAAACACGACTACCCATCTACTCAACCTGGTTATGGTTTTGCAGGTTGGATGACCGATAGCAGCCAAGTGCTTGCTTATAGTAAATACGATATTTGGGCGTTTGATGTAAAAACTAAGCAAGCTAAACGCCTAACTAATGGTAAGCAAAGCAATACGCAGTACCGTGCTATTAAGCTTGATAAAACCCAAGTGGGCTTTAAAAAAGGCGATACATTACTTGTCTCTGCTATTAACTTACAAACTAAACAAAGTGAAGTTGCAAAGCTCGACTTAACCACTAACACACTAACTAAGGTGCTTAGCGGTAATAAACGCTTTGATATGGTTAAAAAAGCCAAAAAGGCTGACAAGTACTTATTTACCTCGCAAACTTATAGCCAATTTCCTGATTACTACCAAACAGATTTTAGCTTTAGTTCACCAAAACAAGTGACCACCCTAAACCCACAAATTAGTAATTTTGCCTGGGGCGAAAAGCCAGAACTAATAAGCTATAAAGGCTTTGACGGTGAAGATTTACAAGGTGTACTAATAAAACCAGCGGGATATAAAAAAGGCGATAAAGTACCTGTGGTTGTGTATTTTTACCGTTACATGAGCCAGCGTATGTTTGATTTTCCAAAAATGGAATTAAACCATCGCCCTAATTTCCCTATGTTTACCTCAAACGGTTATGCGGTATTTTTACCTGACATTCGTTTTGAAATAGGTCACCCTGGTAAATCGTCAACGCAAACCATGATCAACGCCACCCAAAAATTAATAGATTTAGGCATAGCCGACCCAGATAAAATAGGCTTACAAGGTCACTCTTGGGCAGGCTATCAAAGTGCGTTTATGATAACCCAAACAGATATGTTTAAAGCGGTTGTATCTGGCGCGCCAGTATCAAACATGACAAGTGCTTACAGTGGCATACGTTTAAAATCGGGTCTTGCTCGTCAGTTTCAATACGAAACAGGGCAAAGCCGTATAGGTAAAAACTTATTTGAAGCACCAGAGCTGTACATAGAAAACTCACCGGTGTTTTTTGCAGATAAAGTAAATACCCCTATTTTAATTATGTTTGGCGATAAAGACGATGCAGTGCCTTGGCACGAAGGCGTGCAGTACTACTTAGCGCTTCGCCGCGCAGGTAAAGATGCAACCTTTTTACAATACGAAGGTGAACCACACCACTTGAAAAAGTTTCCTAATCAGGTCGATTTTTCAGTGCGTATGATGCAGTACTTTGATCATTACTTAAAAGGCAAACCTGCTGCTAAGTGGATGACACAAGGCGAAGCATTCGTTGAAGAGTAAATAACCCACACAAAAAAGCCGATATTACATAAAACAATATCGGCTTTTTCGTTTTTAAAATGTGTATTTCTTATACCAATTCGCTTAATTAAATAAGCTATTCTGAGGCTGGAAAAACGTGTTGATAGCTAGGCAAAAAATTCGATATTTAGTTGTTCTCGGCAATTGCTCCTGCATTGCTCTACCTTCTGCATCCATGCAGTCGTAAAGGAGAATTTTTTAACGCAGGTAGCGACACGTTTAGCCCCGCAAAATGATTAAGTATTATTGCGGATTGGTATTAAGCTACAAACACAACTCTCTAAATGGCAATGTGGCTGCGCCAATTGATACCGGAAAATTATCAATATTAGATACCACCAGCTTTGGCATAGGGCGTTTAGCGCCACGTCTAAATTGTGCATAAACCTCAGTTCGTGCAATAACTTTTTCAGCCAACTCTTTTGGAATATGGCCACCAATAATAATCGCTTCAGCATCTAATAATGCAGAGCAACAGGTTGCCACTAAATCAAATGAGTCTTGAACTTTAAACAGCCACTCTTCAACACCTGGCCAATCGGGGTCAAAGTTGTCATGCAGGTCGTAAATAGAAGTAACCGCTACGCCATTTTTTTTCAAAATACGTTTTAGTAATTCAAGATTGGGGTGGGCATATAATTTTGGCGGTAGCATGTCGCCAAGCTCACCTGCGTTTCCGTATGTACCGCGCAGTACGTCGCCATTATTTACAATACCACCACCAAATGCGGCCGACACAAACATATAAACAAAGTTTTTATACTCGCGTCCAATACCAGCAACACCCTCGCCTGCGGCTGCGCCTGTAGCATCGTTAACAACCCAAGTAGGGAGTTGAA
This sequence comes from Pseudoalteromonas sp. SR45-5, assembly GCF_014163565.1. Taxonomy (NCBI): domain Bacteria; kingdom Pseudomonadati; phylum Pseudomonadota; class Gammaproteobacteria; order Alteromonadales; family Pseudoalteromonadaceae; genus Pseudoalteromonas; species Pseudoalteromonas sp. SR45-5. The sequence continues at coordinate 2,196 of NZ_JACJDN010000059.1, forward strand.
AATGCTGCGACACAATATCGATAATATCAACCTGCGACCACTCTTCAAGCATATGGTGGGTATTCATTTTCCCATCCATTGAGCTAAAAAAGCCAGAGATACCCACGCCCATTCCCAGTACTTTTTCACTTGGAATGTCACGCTCAGCGCTTATATCTTCTACCAGCTTTTGTGCACATTTAAGCACATTATTAATGCTCATATCCGACATTAGCTGCATATGGGTGTAAACCACCTTCCCCGTAAAATCCATTACAGCAAGCGAAATAGCATCAAGCAAAATAGCTAAGCCAAAGGTAAATCCGTAATCGGGATTAAGGGCAATGCCAAACCCAGGCTTACCTTTTTTATTAGGAATTAGCGTATCAGTTTGTACAATTACACCGTGTTGGGTTAGCGACTTAAGTAAACGCGACACAGTTTGCTGTGGAATACGAGTTGCGCTCACAATATGACTTTGGGTTACGCACTTTTCCCAAAACACCACTTTTATAATATCGCGCTCAATATCTTGAAATAGCTTTTCGCCTTTTCCAAGCTCAAAACCAGAGCGTAATAAGTTACTGTTGTTTAACGAAAACATAGGTATTAACCCTAACAAAATTGGAGCACAAGATTACGTGAAACCATTATAAAGAACAAGTGGGCAAACTGCGCCTACTTAATCACTATCACTCTAAAATCATTCACATTTGTGTTAGTTGGCCCAGTAATAATTAAATCATCAATGGCTTTAAAAAACTGATGGCTATTATGACCTTCTAACTGTGCGTGTAAGTTTTCGCCAGCGTCTTGTGCGCGAGCAATTGTACTGCTATTTATATACGCACCCGCTACATCTTTACTACCATCTACACCATCGGTATCACAAGCCAGTGCGTAAATACCCGCTTCGCCATTAAGTGCCTCAGCCAACGCCATTAAGTATTCTTGATTGGGCCCGCCATCGCCATAAATATCAGCAACGGTTACGGTAAGCTCGCCACCAGAGAACAACATAACGCGCTTGCCTTGGGCTTTTTGATCAAGAGCGATAGCCGCATGTTGCTTTGCAACCTCTTTAGCCTCGCCTTGAATATCATACCCTAGTACCTGAGTTTCCCAGCCTTGATGCTGTGCAACACCTATTGCGCTATCAATAGCATGCTGCGCATTTGCAACAATAAAGTACTCCCCCACGGTGTCAGCAACTCGTTCTTGCTCTGGTTTTAATAAATGCGCTTCAACCTCTGCTATTACCGGCCAATTGTACTTTTGTAAAATAGCCAGTGCATCGGCTTTGGTACTGCCATCGCTAATAGTAGGGCCTGATGCTATATCACTTGGTTTGTCCCCTACTACATCTGAAATAATGAGCGTAACGTAATCCGACTTAGCGGCCTGCGCTAACTTACCGCCTTTAACAAGTGACAACTGCTTACGCACTACATTTATTTCATCAACGCTTGCACCACTTCTAAGTAAAAACTGATTAAGCTTTTGCTTTTGTGAAAAAGGCACATCATCAACAGGTAGGCACATCAACGACGAGCCGCCTCCCGAAATAATAAACAAAATAGGAATATCAGCCGGATTATTTTTTACAAGCTCCAATAACTCTTTGCCAGCTGCTAAGCTGTTATCGTCTGGTGTTGGGTGGTTTGCACTAAGCACTTTAATTCGCCCAGTATCGCCGCTACTTTCGTAGCCATAACGCGTTACCACTGCGCCAAAACATTTATCACCATAAAAGCGATTAACTTCGGCAGCCATTTCAGCGGCGGCTTTACCCGCCCCTACTACACACAAACCTTTGCTTGCATCTATATTTTCTAAATACTTACTCATGCAAGCACTTGGTTTACAGGCATTTACCGCAGTGGTAAATAAATCAATTAAAAACGACTTTTTAGAATCCATTAGTCACAGCTCACGAAAAAATTGAAGGAATAGCTAAACAAATTAATATCATCACAACAAACATGCTAAGTAGCATAACGATATCTTTGCCAGTTAAAATTGAGTTTGATACGGTCTCGGCATTTTGTACTTTTGTGACTTCGTTTACCTCTCTTGGAATTAAACGACTCGTAACATAAATAATCACCGCAGCGCTTACAAAACCAATAAAGTTCCACCAAAACCAAAAAACATCTGGCGCAAATACCGACACCAACAAATTAATTAATACACCACTAATTAAGCCAATATTGGCATGCAATGCAGCACTGCGTTTACTTAATACAGCAACTAAAAATACCGCCAGTATTGGGCCATAAAATAACGAGCCGACTTTGTTAATAGCTTCAATAATGGTCGGCGCAATGTCACCGGCAAAAAGTGATAGTACTAAGGTAATTGCGCCCCATGCTAAACCTAAGTATTTAGCTAACTTTAAGTAAGATGGTTGGTCTAGCTCTTTATTAGATATACGGCTGTAATCTTCAATACTTACCGCCGAAAGTGAATTAATTGCAGAGCTAAGTGACGACATCGCTGCCGACAAAATAGCGACAACCAATAAACCAATTAAGCCATGCGGTAGGTAATCTAAAATAAATATAGGCATCATCCAATCAGGGTTATCTGCTGGAATTTTTGCTAAAAATTCAGGGTTACTCATTGCCAGAGTGCCAACAATTAAACCCGACACGCAATATAAAATAGTAATAGGGAAGCGCACTACACCATTTGCTAAAATCATGTAGCGTAGGTTTTTAGGATCTTTTGCACTGAGCGCACGTTGCGCTTGTGTTTGGTCACACCCATAGTAAGAAGCGTAAAGTACCACACCACCAAAAATCATCGGTAAAAAGCCAAAGCCATCACCACTAAAACCAAATGAATCAAACTTAATCGCTTCTAATCGGCTCGAATCAACATTGGCAATAAAGGTATCAACCCCACCTAAGTGATATAGCCCAAATCCAATACAAGCAATAGTACCCAGTACAATGATGATCATTTGAATTGCATCACCGTACACTACAGCTTTCATCCCACCTTGCAGTGAATACAAAACGGTTATAACACCCGTTAATACAATAGCTTGCCATGCTTCTATTCCCATGGTGCCTTGTAAAATAAGCGATACCGCGTAGATCATAATGCCGGTGGCAAACGCACGGCTAAATTGAAACACCACACTAATAAGCACACGGGTTGAGCGGCCAAAGCGCATCTCTAGATAGTCGTAAATACTAACAATGCCGCTTTTATAAAGCTTGGGTAAAATAGTCGCTAAAATTAAAATCATCGCCAGCGGAACACCCAACTCATACGAGAGCCATTGCATACCACCGCCTTCACGCAAACCAACAAATGCAGGAGCCGAAATAAAGCTAATAGCCGAAAGCTGAGTGGCCATTACCGACAAAGCCAAAGGTTTCCAACCTAAGCTTTTACCCCCTAAAAAGTAATCACTTTTATTGGTTTGTTCGCGTAGCATAAATCCCATTACCAATAAGGCACCAAGATAAAGAGCAACTATTGAAAAATCTAATATATTCATAATTTATTCGCGTATTCACAATATGAAAACACTGCGCCTTTTCAAAATTAAAATACCAAACGGCTACCTGCCCTTACCTTTTTGAATAAACGAGCCTAGTCAAAAAGATAAACCTGTAGCTAACTTAGCTGAAAAATGCATCACAATGCAAAAAGCCTATTAACCCCAAAGTGAGTTAATAGGCATAAAGCATTTATTTAAAAGTCGTATTTAACTCTTAAAGTAACGCGTCGTGGGAGAATTGGGCGACCTACAAAGTATGGGTTATCTGCCGTTTGGCTGTTACCTAGACGAGGCGAACCTTCAGTAACACCGTCAGAATCAAACAGGTTAAATACCCCAACGCTTAAGCGTACTGTTTGCTCTGGTGCAACTTGCCAGTTATAGCCTGCATCAAATCTAAATAAGTGGAATGAATCAAGTTCTACCGAGTTTGAGTCATTTGCAAAGTTTTTACCGGTAAAGTTATGGTAAATCGATGCATCCCAGTTATCTGCGGTGTAGCTAATAGATGAGTTAAATAATATTTTTGGTTTACGACGTAATTCGTTACCAATAATAGAAGGGTCTGAGTCAAATTCAGTAAATTCGTGATCGGTATAGGTCATGTTGGCATCAACAGTCCACTCATCGGTAATATCGTAACGACCAGTAAGCTCAACACCCGTTGCTTTAGTTGATTGCATAACTGGCAGCTCTAATACGCCTCCATTACCATCATTTACAAAGTCTACGCTGCGTCTGTCTTTTAAGTCAGTTCTAAATAACGCAATGCTGCCGCTAAAGTCGTTATCAAAAAACTTAACACCTAGCTCGCCTTGCTCAACAATTTCGGCTTCGTAGCTGGCAGGCTCGCCTAAATCATTAAACTGAATACCTCTAATTTCTGGGAAGAAAAACCCGCGAGATGCATTGGCATATACATTTAAATTATCAGTTAAGCGATATAACGCCGCCCCTGATACAGCAAATTCAGACGTGTCGACTTCGCCGTAAGTCATTACACCACTGCCCGTAGTGTTAACTTGTAAGTTAGGTGCAAGCGTTGGATCATCTGAAATCTGAACTACTTGGCTGCCTTCACGACTAATTTTGCCTTCAATTTCTTCGTAGCGAACACCAAAGTCAAAAATCCAATCGTCACTTTCCATTTGATCCGCTACGTACAATGCTCTGCGGGTAGCGCTAATGGTTTGGTTAGTATAAGAAATGCCTGGGCCACTAATACCATTTTGAGTGTACTGAACCTCATCGCCATTAACATCGGTATACGTTAAGTCGATTAAGCGAGGGTTGTTATTAAACTCACCTAAGTAAGTTGTAATAACGTTATCGTCGTCGGCTTCACTGTGCGAGAAAAATGTACCGACTGTAATATCATGGCTAAAATCACCTACAAAAATACTTTTGATGATATTAAATTCTGCAGAAAAATCTTCAGCTGGGCGGTCGCGGTCTAAAATACGGTTAGCAAATAGTAAGTCATCACTTGCAAGTGCGACACCTGAATTAACATAAGAAAACTCAGCACCGCTTGCATCACCTAGCCCTCTGTTAGCTAAGAAGTCGCCTTGGCTTTCAGGTACATTAATAATACCGTCGCCGTCTAAAAATAAATTAAATTCGTGTTGGTATTTAGCGTATTTACTGCGCATATTAATGGCAAAATCGTTAGCGAGTTCTTTTTCAAACACTACTGAAATAGAGCCACCTTTAGTAACTACACCATCGCTGATTGGCGATTCATAACGACCATTTGCTGTATCGTACGTTAAGTTAGATACTTGCGCCGTTTGCAGTGATTCGACTTCACGACCATCGTTACCAATTAAGCGCTCGCGGCTGTCGCCATCAAGTGGAATAGGTAAGTAAAACTGAGCTTGGTCGTCAATGTACTGTCCGTAAACAGTAAATGAGCCAGAGCCATCATTAAATTCTTTACGAATATTACCACGCAACTGTGTACCTTTAGTCTCAAGGCCTGTATCTAAAGGGCCCTCGTCGTAACGGTAAAAACCAGAAAGCGCATAATATAAGCCGTCTTCGTTAAGTGGACCGCTCGTTGCAAAATCTAAGCGAGTACGCCCTTGGTCAGAAAGCTCCATTTGTACGGTACTTTGCGGATCATCACTGCCCGTTTTAGAAATATAGTTAATAATGCCGGCCACAGAACCTTGGCCAAATAAATTAGATACACCACCACGCACAAACTCTACGCGCTCAATACCCAAATCATTACGGTAATACACATCAAACGCCGATGAGTTTAAACCAAAAACACTCAAACTAGGTGAACCGTCGTACGACAGTGGCGTAAACTGAAACTGACCCGATGAAGGTAAGCCTCTTACTTGTAGGTTAGTAGCGACTTCACCGCCACCGCCTTCTACTTTAATACCCGGAATATAGCGAAGCACATCCGCTTGGCTACTTGAAGACAGCTTTACCAGCTCGTCTTCACTAATAGATGTTACTGATTGTGGAGTGTCTGAAATAACACGCCCTTTACTGGTACCAGAGACGATAATACGCTCAACGTTGTTAGCTTTTTTTGCTGTATCTGGTGCAGCTTCTTCTGCTGCATAAGCGCCCTGTGCGAGGCATAAAGATACAATAGAGGCGATCGTTGTTTTATTCACGGGTATTCTCCAATTGTGCTAGTTGTCTGTGTGTATTTACTTAGAGTGTGGCTAAGCAAAGCCGAAATAATCAAGTAAACATGTTAGTTTTTTGTTACTTCGAACAGGATTTAAGCACAGAAAAAAAACATTTACAACCCATAATGAGTGCTTTAATATTATCCAAATCGGAAATAACACACAAAGAGCACCCAATATGACTACTATAAACAGCGGTAAAATTGACTCAGCAACGGCTTCATCGCTTGCAGACCTTGCTACTAAAACACTTATAGCAAACGACTTAGGTGGCTATACAGTACCAACACATGGCCTATACCCGTTTCAGTGGAACTGGGATTCAGCCATTACAGCGCTAGGCTGGATGAAATCAGACGAAAGCCGCGCATGGCAAGAAATTGATGTGTTATTTTCAGGCCAATGGGATGATGGCATGGTGCCGCACATCTTGTTTCATAAAGATTCTAATACTTATTTTCCTGGTCCTGACGTATGGGGTTCGGATAAAAAAATTAAAAGTACATCTATTTCACAGCCGCCAGTAGTCGCCACCGTAATGAAAGAAATGCTTGCCAGCGCGAAAGATAAAGCACTTGCAGAACAAAAAGTTAAAGCGTTATTTTCACAAGTAGTTGATTATCATTTATGGTGGTACAACGACCGAGATCCTGAAAAAACAGGTTTAGTAGTAACCTACCACCCGTGGGAATCGGGCATGGATAACAGCCCATCGTGGGATGATGCTCTTCATGCTGTGCCATGTGTAGATTGGGAATATACGCGCCGTGATACAAGTCATGTAGATTCTTCTCAGCGTCCACATAAAAGTGAATACGACCGATTTTTATACCTTGTAGACTTTTTCAAACGTAACAACTTTGACAGCAAAGTAATCTACGAAACCTGTCCGTACAAAATGAATGACCTAGGTATTATTGCTATTTTGCACCGTGCAACCAAAGATTTACTCAAAATGGGTGAACAGCTTGGCTTAAACGATGCTCGCACTGATTACCTAGCACAGCGTTTACAAATAACAGAGCAAGCCATAAATACTTTATGGTGTGAACAAAGCCAGTACTTTTACTGCAGAGATGTATTAACTAACAGCTTGGCTAAAGTTAAAACATCAGCCGCGCTATTAACTGTATATGCAGGTTTAACAAGCGATGAGCAAACTAAAATAATTAATACAGCCACCGAAGATTTTATTGAGTCAAGCCAGTTTAGTGTGGCTTCTACTCACCCTAAAGAGGAAAAATACGAGCCACAACGCTACTGGCGTGGCCCGATTTGGTTACACATCAACTGGATGATAGCCATAGGCCTTAAAGAAGCAGGCTTTGCAACAACGGCTGACAAAATTCAAGATGACACTCGCAACCTAGTTGTTAAGTCAGGCTACTACGAATATTTTAACCCAGAAACAGGTGCAGGCTGTGGTGGTAAAGATTTCTCGTGGACAGCTGCAATTGCATTACATTGGCTACTTGACTAATAACTAAGGCAAGATCATGAAACACACAATATGCTTTGGTGAAGTACTGGTTGATTTACTTTCAAATAAATTGAGCCAAAACAGCAACGAACACGAAGCGTTTACAAAGTTTGCAGGCGGTGCGCCTGCAAACGTAAGCGTTGCTATTGCAAAGCTAGGCGGTAATGCCTACTTTGCAGGAATGCTAAGCACTGATAGCTTTGGCGACTTTTTACATAATGCATTAAAAGAGCAAGGTGTAAAAACCGACTTTATGCGTTTTACCAACCAAGCAAAAACAGCTCTCGCGTTTGTATCACTCGATAACGATGGCGATCGCACGTTTGAGTTTTACCGTGATAACACCGCCGATTTGCACTTTAGTAACGATGACTTTAGTCGCGAATGGTTTGAGCAATGCGATATTTTTCATATTTGCTCAAACACATTAACCGACAAAAACATCAGAAACACCACCGCTTACGGTGTTAAATTTGCAAAACAAAATAACTCAATTGTGAGCTTTGATATTAACTTGCGCCTCAATTTATGGCCAAGCGATGCCAACCCTCGCGAGCATATTTTACCGTTATTAAAAGACTGCTCAATTATTAAAGCCTCAAAAGAAGAGCTTGAATACTTAGCGGGTGAGCAATCGAGCGATGAGTTTATTGCCCAAACACTTAATAACGGTTGTGAGCTATTTGTAGTTACCGATGCAGGCAACCCTATGCATTGGTATACAAAAAATGCCAAGCAAACGCTTCACCCTAAAAAGGTTACTATGGTTGATGCCACCGCTGCAGGAGATGCGTTTGTAGGTGGACTGCTGTATCAACTAGGCTTACAAAACCTAACACCCAGCTCTTTTAGCGAGCTTTGCAACACGCCCGAAACACTAACAACTATTTTTGAATTTGCTTCGTTATGTGGTGCCCATGCCGCATCTTACAAAGGGGCATTTAACTCCCTACCTAACCAAAAGTC
>NZ_JACJDN010000005.1:0-24175 GCF_014163565.1 Pseudoalteromonas sp. SR45-5
AATTGCAATTTATATACAATCTAAAATTGGTAAACTGGTCTTACCGTAAACTAATTGTAAATAAAATAAACAAATATGTTGACCATTTGCGTACTCCACAATATCATTTGTAAGCGCTTACAAAACACAATCTAAAATGTAAGCGCTTACAGCATGAAAAACAAAGCTCAAAAAACAATTAATCTGACAATAATCTGTTGAAACCGGGGTTCAGTTATGAACATTGAAACAACGCACATTACACGTTTACTTGCCGCTATCTCTTTAGTTACGTTAGCTGGCTGTGGTGGTGACTCTGCCACTAAATCAAATTTTGAAAATGTAGATGCCTCTGAGCCAGTATCAGATTGGCAAATGGTTTGGAGCGACGAGTTTGAAGGCTCAGCCATTGATACAAACAAATGGAACTATGAATTAAACTGCGATGGCGGTGGTAACAACGAGAAACAGTGTTACACCGACAGTGAGCAAAATGCATTTATTGCAGACGGTGTGTTAAACATTGTTGCCCTACCCGCTGAAGAAGGTGCAGAAAAACCTTACACTTCAGCGCGCTTAAATACGCGTTACAACGCCGACTTTACATATGGTCGCTTTGAAGTGCGCGCCAAACTTCCATCAGGACAAGGTAGCTGGCCAGCATTTTGGATGCTGCCAACTGATGAAGTTTACGGCACTTGGCCTCGTTCTGGCGAAATAGATGTTTTAGAATCAGTAAACCTTAAAACACCAGATGAAGATGGCGGTATAGAGTCTAGTATCCATGGCACACTTCATTACGGACGTGCGTGGCCAGATAACAGCTACACAGGGCAAGAATACAAATTCCCTGAAGATACTAATCCAGCAGATGATTTCCACACGTATGCTGTTGAATGGCAAGAAGGTGAAATTCGCTGGTACGTAGACGGTTACCTTTATGCAACTCAGCGTCAATCAGAAGTGCGTACTAATGCAAGTGGTGAGGCTGTAGGCCTAAAACATCGTGGTTGGTTTGCAGAATACTTTGAACAAGGTTCTGGCGAACTTACAACGCACTGGGATAGCGCACCATTTGATAAAGACTTTCACTTATTGCTAAACCTAGCAGTAGGCGGCGACTGGCCTGAAAACGTTAATGATTTAGGTGTAGACGCTAGCGCATTTGAAAATGGCCAAACCTTTGCTATTGATTACGTACGTGTTTATCAATGTGCATCAAACCCTGAAACAGGTAAAGGCTGTGAAACTATTCGCCCAGGTTACAATAGCTTAGACGATGCGTTGCTTGAAGGCGATGCACCAATCCCTAGTCCACCTTCGACAGGCATTGCAACACCACTAACTATTTTTGGTGAATCATTTAATCCAAATTGGCCTGCATGGGATTGTTGTGGTGGTTCTACTCCCGCTATTGTTGCAGATGAAACCCAAGGTGATGTAGTTGAATTTGTAGTAGGTGCAGAACCCACTGTAATGGGCTTTATTAGCCGTGAGATTTTTATTACTGACGAAGCAGGAAAAGCCAGCCCGTTTGATGCATCTCCAATGCTGGATGAAGGTTACGTTCGCTTTAAAATGAAAGTAACAAATGCACCAGGCACAGCTGATGCAGCTTGGCTTGTAAAACTTGAAAGTAATGAAGGTTCTAGCGCAGTAGAAATGCCGATTACAGATAGTCTTGAAGGCGTAAGCCCTGTTGTTGGCCAATGGCAAACTTATACATTTTTACTAAAAGATTTAGATGCTGCAGATTTAGATATTAGCGCAATTGATGTGATCATGGTGTTTCCTGCATGGGGCGCAGGTGAAGGCGCTGTTTATTTAATTGACGATGTTGAGATTACTCAAGATAACTTAGGCGTATCACCTGAGCTTACTATTTTTGAAAATGAGCAAAATCTAGCATGGCCAATGTGGGATTGTTGTGGTGGCTCAACCCCAGTTGAAGCCATGGATGATGAAGAACATGGTCTAACCGCAGAATTTAGCATTGGTGCAGAGCCTACTGTAATGGGCTTTAATAGCCGCACATCGTCAGGTGGCGCAGGCGAATCGTTTGATGCTAGTAGCATTTTAGATGAAGGTGTTATTCAATTTGATTTAAAAGTAACCTCAGCGCCTAGCGATCCAGCTACACCGTGGTTGTTTAAAGTTGAGTCAAATGAAGGTGACTCTGCAGTAGAGCTTGAATTAACGGCAAGTGTTGAAGGCGAAGCACCAGTTACTGGCGAGTGGCAAACATATACATTTAAACTCTCTGATCTTGCAGCTGCTGGCTTAGATGTAAGTACTATAGATGTATTAATGATTTTCCCAGCATGGGGTGCAGGTGAAGGCTCTGTTTACCGTGTAGATAACGTTAAAATTTATAATCCAAATGCAGCGCCAGCTGCAACGGGTGAGCTTACTGTATTTAAAGATGCAGCGGCCGAGCAATGGAGTATTTGGGATTGTTGTGGTGGCTCTACACCAACAACAGAAACCGATGATGACGCGCATGGCGCAGTAGCGCAATTTAGCATTGGTTCTACTGCTACAGTAATGGGCTTTATAGCTGATGAAGACGTATCGTTTGATGCCTCTGCAATACTTGAAAATGGTGTAGTTCAATTTGATATGAAAGTTGTATCAGCCCCTTCAAATATTGATGCTCAGTGGCTATTTAAAATTGAATCAATTGGTACATCAAGCGCAGTAGAGCTTGCTTTATCAAGCAGTGTTGAAGGCCAAGCACCTGTAACGGGCGAATGGCAAACATACACCTTCCCTCTTCAGCAATTGTTTGATGCAGGCTTAGACATTAGCGCATTAAACGTAATTATGGTTTTTCCTAGCTGGGACATGGGCGATGGCGCGCTTTACCGTATAGATAACGTGATTATTGCAAATCCATAAAACACACACCAATGGGCGCTTAGCGCCTATTGCTACACAACAACATTTTATAAAGCAGAGCTATTATGAACACATTCAATTTTAAAAAAAGCCAACTTGCGGCTTCTGTGTCTCTCATCATTGCTGCGAGCACATTAAACACAGCTATCGCTGCAGAAGCAGACATATCAGCAAAGCCTGATGTAGAAATTATTGAAGTAAAAGGTATTCGTGGTTCACTTATTCGTTCTATGGATATGAAACGCGACTCTTCGGGTATTGTAGATGCTATCTCGTCTGAAGAAATGGGTAAATTCCCAGATACAAACTTAGCAGAATCATTACAGCGTATTACCGGTGTATCGGTAAGCCGCGCTAACGGTGAAGGTAGCCAAATTACAGTACGTGGTTTTGGTCCAGAGTTTAACTTGATTACCTTAAATGGCCGCCAAATGCCGGGCACAGGTTATACACGCTCGTATAACCTTGAAAACGTTGCCTCTGAAGGCGTAAGTGCGCTTGAAGTGTTTAAAACAGCTCGTGCAGACGTGCCAAGCGGTGGCTTAGGTGCAACGGTTAATATTTCTACTGCGCGACCTTTTCAAAAGCCAGGTCAAAATTTTTCAGCAACCGTTAAAGCAAACCACGACTCGTCGAACGAAGCTGGCGATGACGTAACACCAGAGTTTTCTACTGTTTACAGCAATACCTTTGTAGATGACACTTTTGGTTTCGGTTTTTCATTTTCGCACCAAGAGCGTGACTTTCAAAAACAAAGTGCCAATATTCAAGGCTGGCAGGCAAACGTAGACTTACCTGAATTAGATAGCAGCAACGTAGTTGATAACCGCACAGATTCTGCAGGTAACTACTACTTCCCTAAAGACATGAACTACTCTATTGAAGATGTAGAGCGTGAACGTACAAATGGGCAAGTTACTTTTCAATACGCACCGGTCGATGGCTTTGTAGCAACACTTGATTACACAGCAAGTAAAGCTGTTACCGGCTCTCAAAGCATTGGTTGGGGTATTTGGAACGACTTTGGTAGCAATATAAATGGCTACGAACTAGATGAAAATGGCACTGCAGTATATGCAGACATTAGCGGTAATGACGCGTCATTCACAGCTAATAAAGGCACTACAGAAGTAAAAGCCCGCTCTCTTGGTTTAAACCTAGATTGGGAAATTAGCGACACGTGGCACGTAGAGCTTGATTACCACGACTCTAAAAACGAAACCGATAACGGCGCCGACAACGGGCTGGGAAGTGCAGGCCAAGTAATTTTAGGGTCTGATCAGCTAGCTAATAAAATTTATGATTACCGCACGGGCGAAGTACCTAGTGCACAAGTTAATTGGTTAAATGGCACAAGTGAATTAACGCCTGGCGAAATTGATTCAAACTTTAGTCAGTTTACTCACTCGCCGGGTGAATCAAACATTGAACAATTACAGCTACACACAACATGGTATAACGAAAGCTATGACATTGGTTTAGTTAAAGTTAAATTTGGCGCATCACGTACAGAACAAAACACAGGTGGTTACACCGCTTGGAGTGGTTTAGTAGGTGGCCCAGGTTTTAACCCATCATATACAGAAATATTCCCAGACGGCATGTTTACCCGTCACGATACATCGGGCCTTTTAGATCAATTTGAAGGGGGCGGCAGTGACTTACAACCTGGTTACTACTATACCTACGATTTTGACGAAGCTGTTGCGCGCCAAATTGCTTACTTAACAGCTGATGTGACAGGCGGCGATGCATACGCCGCAAATGCATATATGGATGGTATTGACAGCGAAAGCTACGTAGAAGAAATCACTAATAGCTTTTATGTTCAATCAAGCTGGGAGTTTGACGTAAGTAACTACTACGTAAAAGTAAATGCAGGCCTACGCTATGAGCAAACAGACGTAACCAGTACTGTACGTCAACGCGTTGAAGATCAAGTTAACTGGATCAGCGCTTCAGAGTGGATCATGCAATACGCTGCGGGCGGCGATGATAACTTCTTAGAACAACAAGGTGATTACGATGTTTTACTACCTTCAATCGACGTAAGTGTTGATTTAACTGAAGACGTAGTAGCTCGCGTATCTTGGGGTAAAACAATGTCGCGTGCACCACTAGGTAATTTAGCCGGTGGCCGTAGTTTAACAGGCAGCCCAAAACCAGGTTCTCGCACAGGTAGCCAAGGTAATACAAACTTATTGCCGTTTGAATCAACAAACCTTGATTTATCACTTGAGTATTACTACGCAGAAGGTAGCTACGCGTCTGTTGGATACTTTAAAAAAGATGTTGATAACTTTATTCAAACCACCATTACGCAAACCACTATTGATGGCTTGCACGATATTTTAAACGGCCCTCGTTACTTACAAGCCGTAAGCGATATTGAATCACGTGGTGAGCAAGCAACAACCGACGCTATTTTTGCACAAATGATTGCCAGCGGTTACGGCAATGCAAATGGCGTTATTGAACCAAACAGCGACGATCCGCTAATTACATGGAATATTAGCCAACCACAAAACACCGACAGTAAATCGGTAGATGGTTTTGAAGTAGCTGTTCAGCACTTAATTGGTGAAACCGGTTTTGGTGTTGGTGTTAACGCAACGTTTGTAGATGGCGACGTTGAATTTGATAGCGAAAGCCTTGATCAACAAGCACCGCTTACAGGCTTAAGTGACTCAGCTAACTTCCAAGGCTTTTACGAAAAAGACGGCCTATCAGTTAAAATTACTTATGCATGGCGCGACTCATACCTAATTGGTGTTGGCCAAGCGCAAGGTTCAGCTGATGCGCCTCCGCAATATGCTAAAGCGTATGGCCAATGGGATATGAGCGTTAACTACGATGTAAACGAAAACGTAACGGTATTTTTTGATGGCATAAACTTAAATAATGCAACCGAAGAAGGTTACGGACGTTACGAAGAGCAGTTCTTATTTGCTAATCAATACGGTCCTCGTTACTCAATTGGTGCTCGTTACACGTTCTAACTAAATTTCCTTTAGTAAAAAATGCAAAAAACCGCTCACTGAGCGGTTTTTTATTGTCTAAAGTCATAATTTTTTAATAAATGGTACCAATCTGTTTATATATGGGGTCTATTTAACGTTAAGAAAATTACGCTATAACTAGGCAAAAATTTTTGTACCTAGTTGTTCTAAAGAAAAATTTAGACGACGCTATAGTGAAATTTAATTCACTAAATTGCTCAAAGATTCATGTCGGTTGGTATGATTACATATACATACCGCCCGATACCTCAAGTCGCTGGCCTGTCATCCAACGGTTTTCGTCCGCTAATAAGTTGGCAATCATAGGCCCTATATCGTCTGTTACACCGACTCTGCCCATTGCCGTTTGTGATGTAATAAACGCATTTACTTCATCGTTATCACGAACGGCGCCATTACCAAAGTCGGTTTCAATTGCACCAGGGGCTACAACATTTACCGTAATATTTTTAGGTGCAAGTTCTTGAGCTAAATACCTTGTCATTACTTCTATTGCACCTTTGGTCATTGCATAAGTAATATGACCGGGTAATGAAAAACGCGTTAAACCACTTGATAAATTAATAATACGACCACCGTTTTTTATAAATGGCAACAATGTTTGGGTAACAAAAAATACTCCCCTTAAGTTAATATTTATTAACGTATCAAAAGTTGATTCACTTGTGTCTGCAAAACTGCTAGTAAGCCCCACCCCTGCATTATTAATTAAGTAATCAAACTCACTTTGTTGCCAATGAGTCTGCAGGACATTTTGTAGTTGTTGTGCAAAATCCTCAAAGCCGAGCATATCACTTACATCTAATTGCAATGCAACCGCTTTAGAGCCTAGCTCCTGTACTTGCTTTACAACCTCTTTTGCTTCTTTTTCATGACGACGGTAAGTAAAGATGCAATCGATATTTTGCTTTGCAAGGCAAAGCACCGTGCTTTTACCAAGCCCACGATTACCACCGGTGATCACTGCAATTCGTTTGTTCATTGTTATATCCTGTTGAAAATAAAAGCGGGGAGTTAAATAACTTCCAAGCCAGTATATTTTTTCAAGCAACAAAGATAAACAGGCTGAAAAGAGTTACACTGTTCAAAATAAACGAACAATAAACAGTGTTATGAAAGACCTAAACGCAATACGTATTTTTATTAAAGTAGCGCAACTCAGTAGTTTTTCTA
The DNA here is from genome assembly GCF_014163565.1 of Pseudoalteromonas sp. SR45-5. NCBI lineage: Bacteria > Pseudomonadati > Pseudomonadota > Gammaproteobacteria > Alteromonadales > Pseudoalteromonadaceae > Pseudoalteromonas > Pseudoalteromonas sp. SR45-5. The sequence goes on from NZ_JACJDN010000005.1 coordinate 7,071, forward strand.
AAGCAGCAACAAGCTTAAATCTTCCTAAGTCAAGTGTATCGCAAGCAGTAACCATGCTTGAAAGTACATTAAATACGCGTTTATTACACCGTACTACACGCACTGTAAATATGACTTCAGACGGTGAGCTATTTTATCAACGTGCACTAGGAATTATCAGCGACGCTGACGATTTAAAAAATTTATTTGTAAGTGAGGATAAAGGTTTAACAGGCCGAATACGTGTAGATATGCCACAAGCTGTTAGTCGAGATACCATCATTCCAAACTTAAGTTCGTTTTTAAAAATGCACCCAAATCTTGAAATAGAACTTGGCAGCTCCGATAGACGAGTAGATGTCATTAAAGAAGGATTTGATTGCGTAGTAAGAGTGGGCGAACTTACCGACTCATCGTTAATTGCACGACGTTTGGGTAGCTTTAAAGTTTTAAATTGCGTAAGCCGTTATTATGTAAAAAATCATGGCTTACCTAAAACTCTAAACGATTTAAAAAATCATTACATTGTTCGCTACAGTCAAACACTTGGTATCCCTGATCCGGGTTTCGAATATTTAGATAGCAATAATCAATTGCAATCAATAACGATGAAAAGCCAGCTTACTGTTAACTCCTCAGAGGCATATTTAAGCGCCGCACTAAATGGCTTTGGGCTTATTCAAACCCCTATTCATGGTATTAGTAAACATTTGGAATCTGCCGAACTTGTCCAAGTTTTGCCTCAATACGCTATGCCCGACCTACCAATCAATATTTTATACCCGAATAGGCGTCACTTACCTAAACGAGTAAGTGCATTTATGCTTTGGCTTGAAGAACAATTGAGTGTATTTACAAAGTAATAACCTAGTTACTCGCTTGAGTTACTAATACAAGTTACAGATTTTTAATCTGCTCAAGCAACACATTAGTTGTCCAATCAATGCCGTTATACGCAACATCCGGCTTGTAAAAATCTCCTGCTCCACGAGCTCTATTTACATATACTTTATTTGGCACTACAACTTTACCGAAGCCTGAAGGTAAATCAGCTAAACGTACCTCCATATACATCGAGTCTGCGCTACTTGGTGCACCAAATAACGTTGTATTGTCAAAAAGCTTAAACTTATCAAGCGCATCTAAACAAGCACTGGCGCACTGCGGCGGCACTATAACAAACACTTTGGTTTTAAAGTCACTCGCTAAAGGCTTTTGCGGCATGTTAATTAGCGTATTAGTTTCTTGTTCTACATAAAATGGGGCATCATTTTTAAGTGATAAAGCCATACCAGCAGCTACGGTTTTAAGCGTTTTCAGTACTTCGGGTTGATCTTTTACAACACCAAATAAAGACTCTACATAGTCAGTATTATCTTTTGATGCTCTCCACCACACTTGCGTGTTTTGAGATTTATCATTTGCTTTTTGTTCTACTACCTTTTCACCCCATAATTCTTTGGCTATTTGTGAGCTCCAATAAGATGAGCCACCTTGGTTATGGCGTAAATCTAATACCACGGCTTTTGCAGTAAGTAACTTGCTACGCTGCTGTTGTATTTTTTCAAACACTTTATTGTATGCAGCAGTTTGTTTATCTGTTGATGAAAAGCTAGGCATAGCAATCCAAGCAATGTTTTTATCAGGCCACGTTAAATCAATGGGGAGTTCATCACCGTTATAAGCATTTTCTAAATGCCTGCTTGCTGACTTAGGCCTTACTGACCAATTGAGTACTTGTGTATAGGTATTGCCATTGGCTTTAACAAATTCGCATTCTTTTAGAGGGGTTAAAAATGGATTGCCCTCGTCAATTAGTAACCGCCAACCTTGCTGCCACCAATGCCCAGGTTGTGCAACTTCACCATGAAACTTAAATATTCTCTCACGCATTAAGGTATCAGTGCTTTGCCCATCACATTGGCTTACAACGTCGCCTTTGCTAATATTTTTGGTTTCGCTGTAATACACTTTTAGCGCGTCACCTCGCCATACAGCTCTAAAGCCCGGCCAGCGGCGCGCGGGTCTATCTACACTTGAAAACGCACCAGCGTGACCATCTTGTAAAATAGTGCTAAAGCGCGCAATTGCCGCTACATGAGTCTGCGGCCCACTCGCTTGAGCCGACAATGTAAGTGCCTCCGCTTTTGCTTGATTTAATAAATCAGGGAAAGTTGGGTTATTACTATCAAACATACCTGGATGATTTTGTGCAGTAATACTATAAGCCGCGTTAATATCGCGCTCTGTTATGCTGCGCCACTGCTCAGGTGTAGTAGGTAGAGTGGGTTCTTGTGCAGCATTTATAATTGGTGATAGTAGTAAAGCGCAGAGCAATACATGATTGGTTATAATATGGAACGAAGTAAAATTAGCCATTTATATTTTTCCTTTTAATCTTCTTGCCGGTGCAATGTTATTGCAACTCTGTACCTTAATGGCCATTTTCTATTATTACTTTATCGATCCATTCATTAAAGGATGACACTCTGACAAAAACTGCGACTGAATCATATTTTCCGGGAATGAATTGATTTAACGCAGAGTCTATTTCCACCCAGCTGGCTAAACCTACTAAGATTGGCTTATCTTCGGTAAATATAACTGCAGGACCTCCACTATCCCCAGAGCCAATAGTCCCCTCCAAAGGTAGAGCAGTTTCGTCTGCGTCAAATTTAAATCTAATCCAGCGTTCATCAACTTTAGTGATAACATTGTTGTAATAATTAAGCTGCCTAAATTCTTGAGTCGGTGCCAAGTCTGTAAATTTTTGTCGAAACCAGTTGTAAACTTTTTCTAAAAAACCGGCGTTTTTTGTCTCTCTTAATTCTCCAGTTAAACCATTACCTACCGCTCCCTTACCGTATACAGTAACTTCGAGGCCTAATTCAGTTTCTCCAGAAAAACGTCTAATTGGATTAATATGATCTACTGAATCGGTAAGTTTAATTAATGCTATATCGCTATGGCTATTTAAAAAATCCATCAATGGTTGAGGATCACTATCCCCCCAGTCAGTTTGGTCTTGGACATATTCTGGGTGAAAAATTATTTTATCGATTTTATTTTCGATACCACCTACTTCTATAGGTTTTCCAAGATAATCATAATAAAATGTGTAAATTACATGTGCGGGAGCTAACAACCAATTTTTATCTATTAAAACAGCTGTCCCTTCAAAGGGCATATCTACATAGTATTCTGGAGCATTTTTTAGTTCGTACAGCTCAGGCTTAATATCATGGCGCTTAACAACTGCCTGCGAATTAAAAGCAATCATCAACACAAAAATAATAAATTTTTTCATTTAAACATCCTTATCATAAGTGACAGAAAAAACGTCACCCCCTTGAGCTTAACATTCGTACCTATCGCCCGCTTAAGCGGACAAAAGTTGTTGGCTATAACTGTTTAGCGGAGCGAAGCAGCCAACTGTTTTTGTTCCGTTTAAAGTGCTTGTTAGCACTATATATATTGCGATGCACTCTCTTTTAAGACTTCTAGCATTACTAATATTTCTGATGGAGAATAAACAGTAGCATTACCCTCAAAACCATAACGCCACGAAACAAAATGGTCACGGTATTTTTCAAAAAATTCTTCTGATGTTATTCCACTTATACGCTTTTCAAATGCACTACTGATTTGTTTGCGGTTAGCATCATTTAAATGGTTAAATAGTTTGCCAAGGTCATGCCCTCTGTTGCTACCTTCACTAGTTACATTCTCATATTTGGTAACACCCTCGCAGTACTCTGATGGTTGATTAAAAACAGTTTGCCCATCAAAACATTTTAGATAAAGTTCAATTGCAAAGGTGGCATTTACAATAAATGGAGATCCTCTATATTGCATTTCATTAGCTTGATTTAAAACCTGAGCAGCAATATGAAAACTTTCTGCTTTGTAATAGATATTGGGTTCCGCTTTTCTTAAAACCTTCATTTATGCAACCCACTCAACTTATAGTGCTATCAATTTTATCTACGACATTGTCGTTTATTAAACCGACAAATATCCTAATATTGCGATACATTTATCTTAGCCATCAAATAAATATGTGTAAACAAATAGTTAAGTGCGAATTGATATGTTAATTGTAAAAATACACCAAAATGGAGAAGAGCAATAATATTCCAGATAAGCAAAATTTCCTCTTGAACAAAGCGAATAAACTATAAAAACTTGCTCATATAATCATCTTTGCACACTTTTCAAAAAGCGCCTGTGCTCTAAGGAGGTATTAAACGGGTTGTAAAAAGTACGATAAAAACACCTAAGGTAAATACTCTTAATTTTTACTTTGCTAACGCCCTGAATATGTTAGTTTATTAACATGTGTATTGAGTAAAGAATTGGTATGAGTAAGCAAACCCGCTGGACCCTAAAAAGTATTGCTAAAGAGTTAGGTGTGTCTAACGCGACAGTATCTAATGCGTTTAATCGCCCTGATCAGCTATCGGCTAAACGCCGAGACGATATTCTTGCAGCGTGTAAAACTTTGGGCTATTACGGGCCTAATAAGGCCGCGCAATCATTGCGTAACGGCACATTTAATATTGTCGCTTTAGTGCTGCCCGATAGTGTGGAATACATGGTGTCGGACCCTGTAGCTAGCAGCTTTATGCGCGGTGTTACCTCGGTGCTTGAAAAAAATGGCATTAATGTTTTATTGTTTTCAGGTAATAGCGATAACCTTAACAACGTGGTCGACTTTGTAGATGGCTTTATTTGTTATGGCCGCCCTCGTAATAACGCGTTAGTTGAGCAGTTAAAAACAGTGTCTAAACATGTAGTGACAATTGATTTTGATATTGCTCGCAATGCCTCTGTAAATATTAATAACGAGCAAGCAAGTTACGAAATTGCTAAACACGTACTGCATAATCAAAACGATAAAGTGGCTATATTAGGGCTTAGGTTACTTGATGAAAACGTATTATGCCGCGTGTATGAGCATCACGAATTTGAAACCGGACAATCTATTTCGCATCAACGTTTACGTGGTTATCAACGCGCTTTAAGCGAGGCAAATATTACGGTGGCTGACGATCGTATTTGGAACATTCCTGAAAGTAGCGAGCGTTTTGCTAATATTGCTGCTAAAGAGGTTTTAAGTGCCTCCCCTCGCCCTAACGTTATTATTTGTATGAGTGATTTAATTGCCCTTGCCACAATGCGAGAAGCAATAAAACAAGGCATAAAAATAGGTGAAGAACTGCGTATTGTGGGCTTTGATGGTATTGATGAAGCAGCCCGGTTTGTGCCTCGCCTCACCACCATTCATCAAAACAGCCAAGAAAAAGGCGTTATAGCCGCCGAATTATTTATTTCTAAAGAAGAAAAAACTCAGGAAGTCAGTTACGAATTAGAGATTGGTGCGAGTAGTTAGCTTACAAACCTTGTAATAGTTTTATGTGTTAAAAAGCCAAGCTACTTAAGCTTGGCTTTTGCTTTACATGGCGTTTGTAAATTACTTTTATAACATTAAGCTAAAAATGAATTTAAGTTAATCGTTGTTTCTTCATCACCATTTACCTGCGTAATAAGTGCATGGCGTAATTTAAAATCAACAGTAAGTGAAATAGTTTGCTCATCTAGTTGCCACGATAAACAACACATACTGCCTTCACCTTGGGCGCTAAATTCACCTGCAAATGCAGGGTGTGAATTGCGAATTTTAATTAATTCAATTAAACCTTTTACTACAGGCTTATTTAAGGCTTTGTCGATTATATTTGCATCTAAATATGGGCGGTTAATATCACGGCCTACATTTGTATTTGTCAGTAATTCCATGTCGTTTTCGCAAGCAAATAGGCCGCCGTAATAAACTTGTGGTACACCTGGAGCAAAAAATTGAATTGCACGCGACAGTAAGTAATCAAAGTCTTTAGCGCCTAATGCGTTGTAGTACGTACAGTTAACTTGATATAAGTCGACATTACTCGCCGCAGCGCCCGTAGCTTGGCGGCTTTGGTTGTTGCTGTTGGCGTGCATTGTTTCTACTAGGTTATCAATCTGCTGTGCATTTAATAGCCCTGGTTTGTCGCCCATTGGACCTGCGTCAATAATGCCAATACCGTCATGTGTATCAAGTACAGTTAAGCAATTACGTGGCGAAATTTGTAACCATTTGAGCAGTGCATCTACATCGTTGTTAAATAAGCTGTGTAAAATAAGCGGTGGTAACGCAAAGTCGTAAACCATATTTACGCGTTTTGCCACTTCTACCTGAGTTTGATAATGGCTATGAATTTCTGCAATGGTTTCCATGCCTAAATCGTTTGCTTGCTTAGATAAGTTATCTAGGTAGCCAAACGTTTCATCAAGCATAAAGCAGTTAGTGCCAGCTTGCTTAATAGCGTAACCCGCCGCATCTAAACGAATAATATTTACATTGTTAGCCGAAAATTTAGTGAGTACGTTATTTAAATACGCAACACCGGCTTCTACTTTTACGTTTATATCAATTTGGTTATCGGTAAAAGTGGTCCAGAAGTCATACGTTTTACCATCACCACATTTCATTGGGGTAAAGCAACTACCAGGACGTGGGCGGTAAATTGCTTTTTGCTCAGCTTCGCTCATACCATTTGGAAATACATCATCTTTGGTTAAAAACAAATCCCAAAATTCTGATTGCTTACCTTTAGCTAATACATCTTGAAACTGAAAAGACTGCGCCGATACATGGTTAACAATTAGGTCAGCCATTAAGTCGAGATCTTTACCTAATACTTGTATGTCTTCCCAAGTGCCTATTCTAGAATCAACTTCACTATGGTCAATAGGGTCAAAGCCAGCATCGCTGCCATCAATAGGATTGTAAAATGGCAATAAGTGCACACCACCAAATACGCCTTTTAAAGGGCCGTTTAAAAGTGTGGTTAGCGCGCCTATATTTTGGCCAGTGATTCGATCAGCATATGTGATCAATTGAACTTTATTCTTCATCATTGTGTGATTACCATGTTGAAACTTAATCGATTAAGATATATCTTTAACTAGCGAGTAAGAATTTACAAGTAATTTTTAATAATTTTACATACAAATTTCGTGTCTCACGTAATACTACAGTAAGCAACTGACTGACTTACGAAGTATTAATAGAGAATTTAACGAGGAATAAACACATGACAAAATCACACACTCACGTAAGCAGCGACCCACTGCAACAAATACGCTGGCTTACATACATGATGTTTTTTATGTTTGCCATGACCTCTGACGCAGTCGGCATGATAATCCCCGAACTTATAAAAGATTTCGGTTTGAGCATGACTCAAGCTAGTGCATTTCATTACGCTCCTATGGCACTCATTGCCTTTAGTGGATTATTTTTAGGCTTTTTAGCTGACAGCCTTGGCCGTAAAAAAACCATTATGCTAGGTCTATTAATATTTTCCGCGAGTTGTTTTTTATTTGCATTTAGCACCAGTTTTACTTTCTTTTTAGTATTGCTTTGCTGCATAGGCCTGGCCATTGGTTTATTTAAAACCGGCGCACTGGCATTGCTTGGCGATATTTCACATAGTAACGACGACCATACTAAAACTATGAACAAGGTTGAGGGCTTTTTTGGCATTGGCGCTATTGTAGGCCCTGCCCTAGTTGGTGTTTTATTAGTGCAAAACGTTAGTTGGACATACCTGTATATTACTGCGGGCGTAATGTGTTTAATCCTTGCTTTATTAGCATGGCGCGCAGACTACCCTGACGTAGTTAAAACAACTGAAAAGCCAGCCTCTTTGGCCACGACCATGAAAATGGTAAAAAACCCTTATGCACTTGGCTTTTCTTTAGCTATTGCACTTTATGTAGCGACTGAAGTGGCTATTTATGTATGGATGCCAACGCTATTAAAGGACTACACAGGCTCTTGGCCACTCCTTGCCACTTATGCACTTACTATATTTTTTATACTACGTGCTGCAGGTCGTTTTATTGCTGTATGGTTACTAAATCGTTATAGCTGGCAAGGTGTTATGGCTTATTTAAGCTTAGGTATTGCGCTTTGTTATGTGGGTACACTTATTGGTGGCGTTGACTGGGCTGTAGGGTTACTACCTCTTTCAGGTTTATTTATGTCTATGGTTTATCCAACTTTAAACTCTAAAGGTATATCGTGTTTTCCTGCTGAGCGCCATGGAGCCGTAGCCGGCGTTATATTATTTTTTACCGCATTATCGGCTGCTTTAGCTCCTTTATTTATGGGTATGATCAGCGATTACTTTGGCCATGTGCGCTATGGCTTTTACTTAGCAACAGGGTTTGCCGTGATTTTATTTGTAGCTATGTTGTTCAATTATTTACGCGACCCATCAATGAGTGCTTTACAAGAAAATAACCCAACAGCTTAATAAATTTGTATCTCAATACAATAAAAAATACTTTTAAAATCAACATATGAATAATAAAAGAGCAAATTAAACACAAAATAATTTGCTTATTGTAAAATATTTGTTATTTTTACTTAATCGATTAAGTGAAAATAACAAATCCTACTGGGTTCAACACAACGAGGCGTTCACATGACAACACACAATACACCTTTATATTTAATCAGCGCTTTAGCACTTGCCGTAAGTCAAGGCGTTAACGCACAAGAAACAGACCAAGCAACACCTGAAGCATCACAAAACAAAGGTCTTGAAACAATTGTTGTAACCGGCGTACCACGTCGAACAACAATCATGGCTTCAAGCGTTTCAGTTAGTAGCGTATCACTTGAACAAGTTCAGGTGTCTACTCCTCGCTCAACAGCCGAGGCTTTTAGAATCATTCCTGGTATCCGTGCAGAATCGACAGGTGGCGAAGGTAATGCAAATATTGCTGTTCGTGGCCTGCCAGTTGCTTCAGGCGGTGCAAAATTTTTACAATTACAAGAAGATGGTTTACCTGTACTGCAATACGGTGATATCGCTTTTGGTAATTCAGATATTTTTATGCGATTAGATAACACTGTGCAAACTATCGAATCGATTCGCGGTGGCTCAGCATCTACTGCCGCAAGTAATGCACCTGGTGGCATTATTAACTTTATCTCTAAAAATGGCGAAAACGAATCTGGCAGTGTATCTACAACACTTGGCTTAGATTACGACAGCGTTCGTACAGACTTTGAATACGGCACTTACTTAACCGATAGCGTGCGTTTTCATGTTGGTGGCTTTGTTCGACAAGGCGAAGGCCCGCGCGAAACAGGTTACACGTCTAATAAAGGTGGCCAAATAAAAGCTAATCTTACTAAAGATTTCGACAACGGTTACGTTCGCCTTTATTACAAACACTTAGACGATAAGAGTGTTGGCTACCTTCCTATGCCAATGTACTCAAATGGTGACTCTATTGCTGGCTTTGATGCGCAATCAGACACACCTCACTCAGCGTTATTTACTAAAACAGTACGTTTAAATGGTGAAAACCAAATCAGTAGCGGCGATATTCGCGATGGTATGAATCCAAAGGTTGACTCTGTTGGTTTTGAAGCTGTATTTGATTTAGATAACGATTGGCGTATCGAAAACCGTTTTCGTAAATCATCAATAAGCGGCAACTTTAACTCGCTTATTCCTGCAGAGGTTGGTAGCGCATCATCTATTGCACAGAGCATTGGTGGTGTAGGCGCAACACTCAGTAACGCAAACACGGGCGCTGCATTTAACGACGACCTTGCTATGCGAATTCATACGTTTGACGTAACAATGAACGACTTCGATTCATTAGTTAACGACTTTAAACTAACTAAATCGTTTGATGATGACACCAGCATTACCTTTGGTTATTACGCGTCAACACAAAACATTGCTATGTCGTGGTTATGGAATTCATACCTTATGGAGCTTAAAGGCGACAATGCTGCATTATTAAATGTTACTGCAGCTGACGGTACTGAATTTTCAGAAAATGGTTTATATGCATATGGCACACCTTACTGGGGAAACTGTTGCCAACGTGATTACGACACAGAGTACGACACCCGTGCACCATACGTTGCATTCTCTACTAAATTAGGCGACGTAAGCATTGATGCAAGTGCCCGTTACGACAGTGGCGAAGCTCGCGGTAACTATGCAGGTGCCGTAACATCAACTGTAGATATGAACCGCGACGGAGAAATATCAATCCCTGAGCAAAACGTTGCAGGTATTGATATTGCCAACGCCAGCCCAGTAAACTATGACTGGAACTATTCTTCTTATTCAATTGGTGCTAATTATCAAATTGACCCAAGCCTTGCTACGTTTGCACGTATTAGTAAAGGTGGGCGTGCAAATGCTGACCGTCTTTTATTTGGTAAAGTACGCGCCGACGGCTCTGTTGCAAAAGAAGACGCTGTTGATGAAGTAAACCAGTTTGAGTTTGGTGTTAAAAAGCGCTTTGATTCATTATCAGTGTTTGCTACTGCGTTTTTTGCCGAAACTGAAGAGCAAAATTTTGAAGCAACATCACAAACGTTTTTTGACCGTGAATACGAAGCAAAAGGGATTGAAATAGAATCTACTTACTTTATTGATGCATGGGATTTTCGCGGTAATTTAACTTGGACCGATGCAGAAATAGCAAAAGATGCGCTTAACCCAGATGTGGTAGGTAATACACCACGTCGTCAAGCCGATTTAATTTACTCATTAATGGCACGTTACAACTATGAAAAAGGCGCTGCAGGGGTAAGTTTCATTGGTACTACCGATGCATACGCTCAAGATAATAACGATCTACAATTTGACGGCTACACACAGGTAAATGGCTTTGTAAGCTATGACTTATCTGAAAACCTTAATATTGCGCTTAATGTGAATAACCTCTTCGATACAGTAGGTATTACAGAAGCAGAAGAAGGTTCAGTACCTGAAAATAACATTATTCGTGCCCGTACTATTAACGGCCGCACAACGTCGGTAACTTTAAAATACGCTTTTAACTAAATGTGTGTATTGCGCTGCGGTGAGTAGTCACTGTAGCGCCTTTTAAAGTATGAATAAATAACACCCTTCACGTTTTTTAGCCTAGCCTTGCTAGGCTTTTTAGGATATTCCAAATGACTAAACTCCTGTGCTTAGGCGAGCTATTAATTGATATGCTGCCACAAGATGCTAATAACTCAGCCTATTTACCTATACCAGGTGGCGCGCCTGCCAATGTAGCTGTTGGCTACGCAAAACTCGGCGCAGAGGCTGCATTTTGTGGTGGTAAAGGGGACGATCATTTTGCCAATCAATTAAGTAATGCATTAGCGCAATACAATGTAAATACAGACTATTTATTTACCATTGCAGGCTCACAAACCGCCATGGTTATAGTAAGCCTTGATGAAACCGGCGAGCGTAGTTTTGGCTTTTATCGCCATAACACAGCCGATGTACTATTAACGCAGGCGCATTTAGCGCATATAAATTGGCAAGAAATAAGCACACTACACTTTTGTTCAAACACATTAACCGAATCAGCAATTGCCAACACAACGGTTAAAGCGCTAGAACTTGCAAAAGCGAATAATAAGCTCGTCAGTTTTGATGTGAATTTACGCTACAGCTTGTGGGAAAACACAAACGATATAGCAAGCAATGTAAAAGCCTGTTACACCTATTGTGACATAGTAAAACTCTCGCGTGACGAACTTAATTTTTTAGCTCAGCATAGCGATACAACGAGCGATGATTACATTCAAATGCTATTAAATACCGGAGTAAAACTGGTGTTTTTAACCGATGGACCAGAGCCTGCCACGGTTTACCACAGCGCATTTACACTTAACGAATCGGCACCAAAAATAAACGCCGTAGATACAACAAGCGCAGGTGATGCATTTATAGCGGGGGTTTTATACTACTTAAATAACTTAGGAAGTGATTTACCACTAGCAGATAAACTAAATGATAAAGCGAGCGTAAAAGGCGCCCTGCACTTCGCTCTTAAATGTGGCTCTAAAGCGTGTTTAGCTAAAGGGGCATTTCCGGCATTACCTGTGCTGGCTGATGTACTTTAATAGACCTAATGTATTTTAAGTTCAAATATATGCAGTAACGCGTAGTTACTGCATAGCATCAAACACCATTTTACTATCCACTATTTGTTCAAAGTGCGTTATTTTTTGATTTTTAAGCTGCCAAATATGCGCGACCCTAGCTTGCATTTTTTTACCCGTTTTAATATAAGTACCAGAGTACGTGCCATACACTACAACAGTATCATCTTGGGATAAGTAGTTTTGTGGCGTAAACGTGTAGTTATACCACTCGCTTGCAAGCTTTTGAAAAACATGTTCAGTAATGTCATTCATACCATGGTATGTACCAGCATAAGCAAAACCGTCAGCCTCTTTCCAAGTAATAGTATCACTTGCATGAGCAACTAAATTTTGCCCATTCTCTTGTGATGTTTTGCCTTCATACGTACTTTTAATTATGTCTATGTTGTTCATTTTTGCACACCCTTGCACTATAAAAAGGAAGCTCAATAAAGCTGTAATATAAACAGCTTTATTATTTAGAAATTTCATCACACTATACTAGCGCAACTGATTGCTGTAAGTAGGTAACCCACTGCTCAGTTTTTCCATAATAATGGGCTATATCGGCTTTTTGCCACTTACCTGTGTTAAATTCAAATGCTGCACTAGGAAAGCCTTGCCCATGAATATCGTGCAATAAGCCTCGGCTTTGTGCTATATGTTGATCTGTTGCACCGCCTTCTAGCGCATTAAAGTGGGTTTCAAATAAGGCCTTGTTTAAACCCAGCTCCAATGCAATATCAGTCAGTACATGCAGCTGCATAATGTTTTTACCCTGAGCATAATAAGCATGTTGAATACTATTAAGCATTTCCCCACCTGATATACCAAGCGCTTGCGCTGCCAATATAGCGGTAATAGCCGGAGCCGAGTTGAGTATAATATCGTTGGTTTTTAAAAGCCCATCAGTATAGTTACTACCAAATACCTGACCGGTTTTCTTCGCTATGACACTGTCGTTTTTAAGTGCAAATTCACGCCATGCAGGAGTCACTAATTTTACATTATCACCTGTTAGCATGCCTCCACTGTGTACTTTTACAATTAAACCATCAATATTTTCAGCAGCGGTGATCAAGGGCACGCTGCCGTAAGTCCAACCACATAAAGGGTCAACAATTATATGTAACGTTACGTTTTTCATTAATATTTCCTATCTAAATAATTGCTTAACGCAAGGGCACTTAGTGCCATTGCATCTCACCCATAACCACTTTTGAGCCCAACTCTAAGATGCTTCTTGCACCTAAATCAGGGTAAGCTTGAGTCATGATCTCTACAAATTCAGCTGAGTTTTTTGCATTTTTTGCAGCGCTATCCGCTTTATTTAAGTATCCTTTCATGAATGACACACCAGAAAGGTCTTGTTTACTGCCCTGTAAAAAATGACCTGGAATAACAGTCTGTGGTTTTAAATTCTCGATGTTATCTAATGTTGACTGCCAAGTTTGACGCTCTGCAGCAGTGCTCGAATCGGCCAACCACACATGCATTTGATCAAATACTACAACCCCACCCAGCACTGTTTTTATAGAAGGGATCCAAAGGTAAGTATGCTTTGGATCATGCTGTAAATTTTTAATAATAATTTCTTTCCCATCTATAGTTAGGCTATTAGATAGCATTACTTCTGGCAAAATAAGTTCTTTAGGTGCATTGCTCTTTAAAATAGGCCCCCAATAATTTAACTTTCCTTGCATTGAGCGTTTAATATTCTCTACTGTTGATTTAGTCGCTAATAACTTTGCTTTTGGAAAAGCAGCTTTAATTACATCTAAACCAAAGTAAAAATCAGGGTCGCTGTGACTAATATAAACAGCTGTTAATGTTTTACCGCTCGCTTTTATTTTTTCAACCAATGCTTGTGCATCATTACGCTGAAATTGGGCATCCACTAATAACACTTCGTTATCACCACTTATAATGCTTGATGAAACAGCAAAAATACTTTTGTCTTGTGGGTTATATACATCAACAACTAATTCACTTTGCGCTAATACCGGTTGCATTAATGTGCTTGCTAATAAAGCTGTTGCTGCTAATACGTGTTTAACTTTTTTCATTCTCAGTAGCCTGTTTGTTATTTCGTTAAGATGAGGCTATTGTATGTTGCAATTTAAGAATGAAAAACTAGGCAGAATGCAACTATCTGTTGCATAAATCGAACATATAGGCAAAGTGAATGGATAGAATTATTGCAGCTGATGTATTTATAAAAATTGTAGAGCAGAAAAGTCTAGCCGGTGCTGCCCGTGCTTTAGATATGTCTAGATCTATGGTTACACGGTATTTGAATCAAATGGAAAAGTGGGCAAATACCCAACTACTCCATCGGTCAACAAGAAAAATAACACTCACGTCAGAGGGTGAAAAAGTACTTAATCATAGCCGAGAGCTCATTGCCATCGCCCAAAACATCAGTGCGCCAATAGAAAGTAATAACAGATTAAACGGGCAAATTAGGTTGTCGTGCTCGCCTTTTTTAGCACATGATGTACTACCAGATATGTTGCAACAATTCTTGCACGCTCATCCCGAAGTCAGTATTGATGTACAAATTAGTAATCACGTTACAAATTTGGTAGAAGAGCGAATAGATTTAGCAATTAGAATTACCAATGACTTAGATCCTAATATAATTGCTCGCCCACTTGGGAAATGCCATTCAGTATTATGTGCAAGCCCAGAATATTTAGAAAAAAACTCTAAGCCTATAACTACGGATGATTTGAGTCGCCATAACTGTTTAAACTATTCACGGTTTGAAAAAAGTATGTGGCATTTTTCACACCCTGAAAAACCCGTATCTGTAGCGATTGCTGGTAACTTCAGTGCTAATGATTCGAGCTTACTGTTAAAAGCTGCTCTTAATAATCAAGGAATAACTCTACAACCTAAGTTTGCTGCGCAGAAATATATAAATAATGGAAAGTTAATACATTTACTACCACACCTTAAACCACAAACTTTGAGCATATACGGTATTTACCGCTCTAGGAAACATCAGTCACTTGCACTTCGTTCATTTATTGATAGCTTAGTAACGTATTTTGATAAAATTGATACTTAACAATAAGCGAAAACTATTAAACGTTCGCTATAAGTCCTTTATTTAAGAGTTGAAATAGCGCTTTGTAAGCGCTATTTTTTGAAAGAAGGGATTTATTATTCGTCTAGCCAATCTATGGCTGCGGTAGCATTTTCAAAGTATTGAACCTCACCCGATATGAACCAGTTACCTATTTTGGCCATTCGAGCTTGCCACTCTTTATTACCGTAAATAGCTACTTTTTTAAATTCTTTAGAGTGCTTAACACCTAACTTGAGGTCGTCCCACGCTGCGCGTAAATCCCAACCTTCAAGCTCGCTACCATCTATTAAGGCGTTTACAACTGGGTGCTTAACTTCGCCAAGAGCTGAATTTATCATTGGGGTAATTATTTTGTAGTCGTCGTGAGTAAGCGTACCAACGGCTTTAAGTTTTAAAAAAAACTCTCTTCCTGCACGTTCAAGACCAATCGATAAACCATGTGTTGTGTGTACCATTACTGCTCTCCTTAAATAGGCTGAGTGGTAAAAGTACACCTTCTAAAATTAATTAGTCCTGAACTAAATCAATAAATAGTCCTGAACTAAATCAATAAATAGTTCTGAGCTAGATCATTAAATAGTCTCAAATAAACGACTCAATTACGCATTTTGTACGCGAGATATCTGGTTTTCTACATCAGTTAAATGGCCCGTTTTAAGCCATACTTTTGCACCATTACTTCCCGCTTTAACGTTAACAGAGCTATTAATAGGCACTCTTAACCAACTGTTTTTTACAAGGGTATCGGCTTGCTCATCAAATGAGCCTTCAAGTACTAGCAGCTCAGCTCCGCCTTTTGCGCTTATAACCATGCAGGCGTTGGGCTTAAAGTCCAACAAGCTTACGTCTTCAAAATCGTCTTTGTATAAAGGGGTTACGGCTACATTTTTAAAACTAGGGTGCGCCGTACTTTGCATCAAGTCCGTTTGTAAACGCACGTGGGTTCGATCATCTGGCTGAAACTGCCATAACTTTACAAATATAACGCAGCCATTTTCAGACCCCGGTTTGTGCTTTGATTGCGGTGGGTTACGGATATAAGAACCTGCCGCAAAGTCACCATGTTCATCTTGAAATACCCCTTCAAGCACAACAAACTCTTCACCGCCTGTATGAACATGCGGCGAAAATTCACTGCCAGGTGCATAACGAACAATAGTCGTTGCGCGAGCAACTTCGTCGCCCACACGGTCCAGTGCTCGTCTATCAACACCCGCCACTGGCGATGCAACCCACGGTAGCGTTTCGCTATGTACCACAACTCGTTTACTAAAATCGGCAGCAATTTTCATATTTGGCTCCTAAGCGTAACTCCACTTAAATTTTAAACTAACAACCTAATTAAGCCGCAACACTTGGGCGTTTTGCTACTTTTTCTTGCCATGCAACTAAATGGGTTAACTCATTCGGGATTGCTATTTGTGCAAATCCAGCAAATACCAGACCAGCATACAATGTAATATCAGCAATACTAAACTGCTCGCCGCCAACAAACGCCGATTGCGCTAGTACATCATTAAAATAGCTAAACCCTTGGCGTGCTTTTTCGCCTTGTTTTTCACCCCAAGCCACATTTTGATACGTTTCAAGCTCTGGACCTAAGCCATCAGTTGCATGATGAAAGTAAGTTGCCACAGCGTCAAGCACCATAGATTCTGCGCGTTTTTGCATCATGTTAATTACTGCACGCTCTTTTGCGGTTTCACCCATTAAAGATGGGCCTTCAAATGCGGTATCAATATACTCAGTAATAGCGGTACTTTCTGATATAAACGTGCCGTCATCTAGCTCTAATACGGGTACACCTGCTAATGGATTTTTAGCTAAAAAAGCTTTTGTTCTGTGTTCACCATTTAATAAATCAACAGGTACAAATTCAACATTTGCAGTGGCATTTTTTTCAGCTAAAGCGATACGAACACGAAGTGGATTTGGAAAGTTTTCTACATCATAAATTTTCATAGCAATCTCTATCTTTATTGTTTAAAAGTGAGCCAATGGCGGAGCCTACCTATCGAT
>NZ_JACJDN010000600.1:0-2428 GCF_014163565.1 Pseudoalteromonas sp. SR45-5
ATTTTGTCGAGCTTATTAGTAGTGGCTTGTAGTGCAGCAATGCTTGCACCTAACTTACCTTTATTACTTATATCGGTATTTTTAATTGGTGTAAGCGCCAATATAACCCAGCAATTAATACCCTTTGCAGCATCGCTTGTATCGAGCGAGCAAAAAGGTGCCACGTTAGGCACATTAATGATGGGCTTAACTATCGGTATTTTACTTTCAAGAACGTTAAGTGGATTTGTAGGTGAGCAATTTGGTTGGCGAAGTGTATTTTTAATGTCGGCAGTACTCGCAGCATTATTTGGTATATTACTGCGCGTGTTTTTACCTAGCAATAAGCCACACACTAATTTGCGTTATTGGCCTCTCATTAAAAGTACGTTGGCGTTGTTTATTAAACATAAATCACTGCAGCATTTTACACTTTCGGGCGCATTTTGGTTTGCATCATTTAATGTGCTTTGGGCAACACTTGCAATTTATGTTAGTGATGAGCCATTTAACTACAACGCTCAACAAGCTGGTTTATTTGGTGTAATAGCATTGGCTGGCGTAATAGGCGCTAAGTCATCGGGTAAATGGGTCAGCAAACTAGGGTCTAAAGCTCTAATTATGATTGCACTTACGCTTGCGGCAATCGGCTTTGCTATTACAGGTTTGTTTAATGGCAGTTTAGCGTCGTTGGTTATTGGTATTATTTTAATCGACTTTGCCATATTTAGTGCGCAAGTGGCTAACCAAGTGCGTGTTTTTAGTATTGAACCCACTGCGCAAAGTCGCATAAATGGAATTTACATGCTGGGTTATTACATTGGAGGCGCTGTTGGCTCAATGGTTGGTGTTAAGGCATTTGCACTTTATCAATGGCCTGCCGTTGTTGCTGTAAGCATTATATTTATTTTGCTAAGTGGCATTTTTAATTCATTTGCTAAAAAGTAATCGCTTAAAACTTAAGGAGTAAAAATGAATACATTGAAAACAGCGGGTAGCTTTACATTACTGTGTATTGCCAGCTTAACTATTATGGTGGGAACCCTACTTGCGCCAGGTTTAGTAAGTATTTCACAAGGATTAGGTATAACCGATAACACCGTACTTTTAATTACGTTGCCATCGTTAGGAGCTGTGGTGTTTGCGCCCTTCGCAGGAAAATTAATTGATAAATACGGCGCTTATAAACTTTTAGTAATTGGGTTATTTTTATATGGGGTTGAAGGTGCCAGTGCTTACTTTTTAAAAGGCCCAACGCTTGTATTTGCTAATCGATTTTTACTCGGCGGTATAACGGCAGTGGTTATGGCAAGTTGTACGGTTTTAATTTCTGATTGGTACACAGGCGAAGCACGCCTTGGCATGATTGCAAAACAAGGTATGGCGATAGAGTTAGGCGGTGTTATATTTTTATTTTTAGGTGGATTATTAGCCTCGCAATTTTGGGCGCTGCCATTTTCACTTTATTTAATAGCGTGGGTATTTTTGGCTATGCTTTTATTGTTTGTGCCAAATAAAAACTCAGTGGCTAGTAATAACGATGAAGTGTCAGAACATCTACACCACAAAGCTAATAATGGCCTCTCGTTAAAAAGCGTTTATGTAATTTCAACACTCGCGATGACCATATTTTTTACGTCTACTGTGTTACTGCCCATCGTAATGAACGAGGAAAACTTTGACGAATCACAAATAGGCCAACTACTCGCATTTATATCTTTAGTGGCTGTAGTTACTGCAGGCTTTATGCCTAAAATAACAAAGAAGCTTGGTGAGCCCAAGGTTTTGGCATTTGCCTTTTTAGCGTTTAGTTTATCGTATATTTGTTTTACACAAGTAAGCACCCGACCTTTAATTTTAGGCGCAATATTAATAGGTATAGGATTTGGTTTTAGTATTCCGCTTTTAAACCATATGACGGTAGAGCTCAGCGATGTGAAAGTACGCGGCCGTAACTTATCGTACTTTACGATGGCTGTATTCTCGGGTCAGTTTTTTACCTCATTTATGGAATATATACCTGGTGGTGAGAAAAACGTATTTATAATTTGTAGCGTTTCAGCATTTATAATTGCACTGGTATTATTTTTTAAACCGACCAAAGCAAAGCAGTCGTAACTTACAAAAGAGCATTTTTATAAATGCTCTTTTTTTATCTAAACTTCTCACTTCCCACTTTACTATTTGCACTACTTCCCTGATTATTTTTTCTAATTTGACTCTATTGCTAAGTTTAGCATTATAGCAATACTTAGTATGATGTGTTCTTTTGCTATAAAGCCACCAGCTAATATATAATAATTGCATTAAGAGTATAAAAAATGGTGAAACTATATTGAAATTGCAAAGTGCTTGCACTGATTATTGCTGATCACAAAGGCGTAAGGCTAATTAAAAGCAGTAACAAATAGGTGTGATATATGCTCATAGGTACTGCCTGTATTCTAAC
>NZ_JACJDN010000601.1:0-2423 GCF_014163565.1 Pseudoalteromonas sp. SR45-5
TAACGGTGGTACCCAATGGTTTTATTGCTTTACCTTGACGATAAATAGCGGCAACACGAGTTTCTACATTAGGAATATGTTCTTTAAGTGCAGATAACGCATAACCTACAAGTAAACCGCCATAGTAAGCTTTTACGGCTACTAACGAGAGCATGCCATCAGCAAACTGCAATACTTGCAGAGCACCAGGGTAGTCAATTAAACGGCGAATATACTTAGTGACCAGTGCTTCGGGAGCAATGTAATGATCGATTGGTAAATCATCGTTTTGAAAAAGTTTTTCGCGGTATTTTAAGTATTGCTCTGAGCGAATACGAGCAATTTTAGTAGGCGTTTTAAAAATACTGTATGCCACTTGGCATGCAACCATGTTCACTTCATCTGAACTGGTTACCGCTATAATCATATCGGCATCTTCAGCACCTGCGCGGCGTAATACATCAGGATGCGCGCTGTGGCCCATAACCCCTTGTAAGTCGTACTTATCTTGAAGTTCACGTAATCGGTTACCGTCTATATCAACAACGGTAATTTCGTTTTGTTCGCCAACTAAGTTTTCAGCAAGCGTAGCACCAACTTGCCCGGCACCGAGTATAATTATTTTCATTATTTACCCGTGGTATTGATCATAATTTAATTAAAAAAATAGCCATTTAATGTTTCATAAATGGCTAACTATTTAGTGTACGGCTATTAGGCTTTTTTAACTAGCTTAGCGTAATAAAATCCATCACTTTCACCGGGCAGTAACTGCAAACCTGGCGTTGTTACGGTATCGTTTTCGTGTAGAGGTATATGTTCTACATCATCGTTATTAGCTAAAAACTTAGCAACTTGCTGTTGGTTTTCTTGTGGAAGAACTGAACACGTAGCATATACCAAAGTGCCACCTGGTTTTAACAGTGGCCAAATGCTATCAAGAATATCGCTTTGTAACTTGGCTAAGTCTTCGATATCTGATGCGCGACGTAACCATTTTATGTCAGGGTGACGGCGAATTACGCCAGTGGCCGAACAAGGCACATCAAGTAAAATACGATCAAATAATTTTTCATCCCACCAGGTATGTGGTTGCGATGCATCGCCACATTGTAGGTCTGCACCTAAGCCAATACGAGTTAAGTTTTGCTTAACACGTTCAAGGCGAGTTGAGTCGCTATCAAGTGCAAGTACATCAGCATCAGCAAGCTCTAAAATATGACATGTTTTACCGCCAGGGGCTGCGCAGGCATCCAAAATATAGTCGTCTGCTTTAGGTTCTAAAAAGCGGGCTGCCAACTGTGCTGCAGCATCTTGTACTGAACATGCACCTGTATCAAACTCAGGTAACGAAAATACATCACGTGGTTTGGCAAGCTTAATCCCATCAATAAAATCAGGGTTTAAGGTGTGTTCAATATCGTTAGCGCTGAGCATGTCACTGTATTCTTGCGTGCTAAATTGGGCTTGATTGACACGAAGCCACATTGGCGCTTGTTGCTGGTTTTCTTCAAGTAGTGCTTCCCAGCTATCTGGGTAGGCTGTTTGCACCTGTTTAATAAACCAATTTGGATGGTTGTATAAACATACCGGAATAAGCTTCGCTTTTTCTTCAAGCTCAGCTTGTTGACGCTGAAAGCTACGTAAAATGGCGTTTATCAGTCCTTTTAATCCTAAAGCGCGTAGTTGAGCCAGTGCGTTAACCGTTTCTGAAATGGCAGCATGAGGTGGTACGCGCATATGCTGCAGTTGATAAATACCTACGTATAATAAAAACTGAAATATTCTACGTTTACCTTTTAATGGCTGCTCTACTAAGTGTTGGCAGTAATTTTCAAGGCTCGGTAAGTAGCGTAAAACGCCATAACAAATTTGCTGTAGCAACGCTTTATCTTTAGGCGGCAAGCCTTGGCTTGCAAATGGAAGTTCTTGATTAAGCGATGCGCCTTTATCAACTACGTTATATAAAGTTTCAGCGGCAAGCGCTCGTACGTTTGGAACATTACTCATTGTTTTCGCCTAATATTGTGCCAGGAGTAACCCAGTCACTACGACCATTTAAAAAGTCGTTAATTGCCATTGGTTTTTTACCTTGCGGCTGTAATTGCGTAATACATAAAGCGTGTTCGCCACACGCCACTACTACGCCATTTTTGTCGCTTGATAAAATTTGCCCAGGATCACCTGATTGCAGCATAACCTGCGCTTGATGAATTTTTACTGTTTGCCCACCCATTTGGGTAAAGCACATTGGCCACGGGTTAAAAGAGCGAATGTTTCGCTCGATTTGAAGCGCACTCATGGACCAGTCGATATCAGCTTCCTCTTTAGAAAGCTTTTTAGCGTAGTTAGCAAGTTCATCGTTTTGAGGTTCAGGGGTGATCTCACCATTAGCTAATTTATTAATGGTTTCAATTAACGCATCTGGACCTAGCTCAGCAAGC
>NZ_JACJDN010000602.1:0-2423 GCF_014163565.1 Pseudoalteromonas sp. SR45-5
GTAATAAATACTGCCACCTGAGCTAGAGCCTGAATCAGATGAAGGAGTCGCTACCGTAGCCGCTTGCTTACCTTCAACGTTTATAGTCACAGTTTGAACTGCAGAACTATCAAATTTATCTTTAGCTACATAGCTAAACGTTACTACATGATCGGATTCGCTCGTAGGAGTTAGTTTAAACAATCCAGTATCAGGCTCAAATGTTAAAGTTCCTGAGTTTGGCTCGGTTACCACTTCAAATTCAAGTGTATCGTTGTCGCTATCTAATGCTGAAAAGCGACCATTCACTTCACTCTTATAAGAGGTGTTATATGTTACATTTTGAGCTTGTGGGGCTGTATTTGTCAGTTTAATAACAACATTATGAAGCTCTGATTCAACTAAAGAATCTTTCACTGTAAAGCTAACTGATACTGGCTCAACCGAGTCACCACTTGGTGAAAAGGTCACGCTACCTAAAGCAGAGTCCATTAACTGAATTTGCCCATGAGCAGGCGAATTTTTAATTTGAAATACTAATGGCTCTGCGTCTTCATCCATACCTTCTAGATTAAAGTTAAGCGGTGTATTCCAATGAGTTTGCAGTGTCATATTATTTGCTGTTGGTGCTGTATTTTTTAGCTCTAACGTTAAGCTTGATAACGCTGAACGTGAACGCTCTTTTACTGTGTAGTAACTAAGCTCGTCAATGCCTACAGCGCCCGATGGTATATAAGTTAATAGACCCGCCTGTCTGTCGGTAAACTCGACCCTACCCAGAGTTGGTCTCTTATTTAAAACTACATAATCAATATCATCTGATACAGGTAAATCTATTTGTATGCTTTTTAAAACATGATCAGAGTAGCTTACAGCTTCAGGCTTAGCTAAAGGCTCAGCAACTTGATTAGAAAACACCTCCAATGACTGACCTGCCAACAAGGTATAATCAACATTATTATACGTAGAAGTTGCTAACCAACTGTCATTATTCTTACGCTTAGCAGTGTATGAAACCACATTGCTATCTAGGTTATATTCACCAAACTGATCAGAACACGAATACTGCACAAACCCAGCTCTTACAGACACAATGTTATTTAAAGTGTTTTGGCACACTTCACTAATTAATGTTGTCTGCCCATTTAAAGCCACTTTATAAAGTGAGCCATTATAGGTAGAGGCAACTAAAGTTTCTTCTCCATTAATAACAGTGTTAACCAAACCGTTAAAGCTTTGCTCTAAAGCAACTTTAGAAATAGTGTTTTCAGAGTAGTCATAACTAATGAGGTAATCACTAACGAGACTAACCACATCTATATTTTCGTTATTAAGAAAGCTTCCAGTTACTATTGAACTCATGCCGCCCCAATAAAATCCTAAGCGAGGCGATGTTTTTAATAACTCTCCAGTTTGCCCATTTAATACTTTAAAAAAGGTACCTTCACTTCCGGTATGCTCAGCGCCATTACCTACTATTATTTCTAACTTGCCATCATTATTAATATCTAACGTTGTTAAGGTACTAATGTAGTCTCCGCCGCCAAGATATGTTTGAAATAGCTCTTCACCCGTTTCAGGTGAAAACACCTGTACATTCGCATCGTATATAGCAGAGCTGCCAGTAATAATATAATTCTTACCATCATCAAACAGCTGAGCAGTAGTGACTAAATTGTTATTATCCCAATCGTTATTAACGCTTATATTTGTAAGTATTTTTTCATTAGTTTGTGTATCTACTATGTGCAAAGCGTTACTGTCACGCTCGGAATAAAGTATATCTAAGCTTCCGTTATTATTAATATCAGCAAGTGCTAACGCTTTATTTGAGTAGTACTTAATGCCTTTAGCCCACTGCTGGGCTTTATCATCCGTGTTGTGAATATAAAAACCATCTTCACCTGACGAAGAATAACCTGAGCCCCAAGCAATATTTTGTTTGCCATCGCCGTTAAGGTCATCTACAACAATGCCCGACACACCATGCTCTGGATTATTAATACTCCAAAACTCAACGCCTGTTGTGAGTGAAAGCGCATATAAGCTCCCCCACTGACCATCGCCGTAAACTAAATCATCGGTACCATCATTATCGATGTCTGCAACTATTACTTTATCGATATCTAAGTCGCTTTGGGCTGTCCATAAAATACTTTCAGTGCTTGGGCTAAGCATTTCTATGCTGTACCAACTTTGCCCATTAATCACTTCATCTAAGCCGTCGTTATTAATATCAACAGTAATTAAATGCTCGCCATTAATACTTACACTAAGTTGTTTGTGCAGTACAAATTCTGAATTTTCAAACCTATAAACTGCACCATCACTAAATAAAACTTCTTTTGCATTAGCCTCAGTAAACGAGCCTGTCACAAAATTTTGTGGTACGTTTTCAAGTACCGCAATTTCAGATAAATCGAGCGAGTTAAGAACAAAAAGCT
>NZ_JACJDN010000603.1:0-2419 GCF_014163565.1 Pseudoalteromonas sp. SR45-5
TGCTAACTAGCAACAGAGCTTTTTTTATAACTCGACTTTTTAAAGGTCGCTTTTCCACCTCGTTTAGCAAAACGTTTTTTAGGTGAGGTTTTTGGTAACTTCGCAAATGCATTGCTATCGCAGTTTGCTGCTAATTGAACAAACCCATTTAGGTCAGCAAGTAAAGGCTGTAAAAATTGCTGATAACTCATTGCCTGCTGTGCAATATCACCTAAGCTCGACTCCCACTTTGCGGTTAAATCAGGACTCGCTAAACCTTGTGGTAATACGCTAATAAGAGCAAGTCCCGTTTCGGTCGCTCTAATTGACTTACCTTCACGTTTTAAAAAACGCCGCTTAAATAGCAACTCGATTATTCCCGCACGTGTTGCCTCCGTACCTAAACCATCAGTGTCTTTTAATACTTTTTTAATTTGTGGATCTTTAACATAACGGCTAATGCCCGTCATCGCAGCCAACAATGTGGCATCGGTAAAATAAGCAGGGGGTGATGTATGCTTTTCGACTACTTCGCCTTTATCGCAAAAAAGAGGCATACCTTTTGTTAAAGGAGGTAGCGAGGCTTCATCTTTTAATTCAGATTTACCCATTAACACCTTAAAACCCAAGCTTACATCTTGCTTTGCATTTGCCTTAAAAAGCCCACCAGCAATAATTACCTCAGCTTTAGTTTCGTTATATATATAGTCGGGATAAAACTGAATTAAGTAATGACGGCTTATTAATTGATATACCTTTGCTTCGTCACCGCTCAAACTCGCTGACTTTAACTGCTTAGCCGTAGGCACAATGGCATGATGGGCAGCTACTTTTGAATCGTTAAAACATTTACTATGCTTTTTTACATCAGCCCCGTTTACTAATTCACTGCTTTGCCCCCCATTTGCACTTATTGCCTTTAAAATAGCAGATGCTTCTTGATGGTGATCTTTGGGTAAATAACGATTATCTGAGCGTGGGTAAGTAATTAGTTTATGACGTTCGTAAAGTATTTGGCAAATATCCAATACTTTTTGAGCTGGCATACCAAATGCTTTAGCGGCATCTATTTGCAGAGCAGATAAATTATAAGGTAATGGAGCACTTTGCTTTTTTTGTTTTTGGTCGAGTGAAATAAGCTCAGCACTTTGCCTTGTAATACGTGAAGCAACATTTTCTGCAAGAGCTTTGTTAAGTATTCGCCCTTCTTCATCTTGATGTGGCTCACATGCTTTGCTTGGAACCCACTTAGCTATGAATGGTTGATTATCTGGAGTAAGTAAATGCGCCAATACATCGTAAAAAGGCTTAGATACAAAGTTCGCTATTTCGTTATCTCTATTAACAACAAGACCTAAAATAGGGGTTTGCACTCGCCCTACCGAAAGCACATTACCAAACCCTGCTTTTTGCCCAGCTAGTGTGTATGCACGTGTTAAATTCATACCAAATAGCCAATCAGCACGAGAGCGCGCTAAAGCAGATACACTTAACGGAATAAAATCTCGATTAGAACGCATTGCGCCCAATGATTTCTTTACCGCCGATAAGTTTAAATCACTAATGAGTAAACGTTGCGTACTCTGCTTTTTAGCCTGACTTATTTTAGCTTCTTCTATTACTTGGTCGACCAGAAGCTGGCCTTCACGGTCTGGATCGCCAGCGTGAATAAGTTGCGAGGCCTGTTTAATTAATTTTTTTAAAACAGTGAGCTGCTTGCGAGTTTTGGTTTTGGCTTTTAACTTCCACTGTTCAGGTATTATAGGTAAGTGTTCAAACTGCCATTTTTTAAAGCGCTCATCATAGTCATCGGGTTCTGCTTGTTCTAGCAAATGCCCAATACACCACGATACACAATCGCCATTAGCGACTTCTATATAACCATCATGTTTTTTATGTGGTTTTGGTAAGGCATCAGCAATTGCTCTGCCTAGTGATGGTTTTTCTGCAATGTAGAGTTTCATGGGAGTCGCTCACTCACTGTTTATATAAACAGTAGTTTAGCACAGCTATTTTGAAGGTGGGGAGTTTTCTATTTTTGACTTTACACTACCTTGCTTAGTGAAAAGGATAATTAAAGGTAAATAGCATACAACCACCGTGGCAATATTGATAAATGGCATTAGGGTCTGATAAATAACGGTACTGTAAGCTAAATCCCACAAATGGCGGTCAACTAATCGGAATAGTTGTAATATAGGTGCGCCAATAACAACTAGTTGCCCAATAACACATTGCCATAAATAAACTTTATCCTTTATACCCCAGTAAGCTATAAGTGCCATCCAAATAATATCTGTGATCGCCCAAACTAAATAACGATAAATATAAATGTCATCAAACGCTCGTAGGCTTGAAGCAGTTAGGTTACCAAAGAGGAAAAAAGCTGCGGTAAGTAATACAAATCGAAAGGCTAGGCGATCTTTAAATACAAAAAATA
>NZ_JACJDN010000604.1:0-2417 GCF_014163565.1 Pseudoalteromonas sp. SR45-5
CAAGGCAGGCTTTTAAAAATTAATATAATTTAAGGTTATCTCTAGAAGAAGTTAACTTTAAATTCAGCACCAACATAACGCTCTTCGTTAACAATACCTGTATTGTTATTGAAATCTACAGCACCAATAACTTGTTGCTCGTCAAATAAGTTACGAACAAACGCAGCAACTTCGTATTCGTAATCGCCTTCAGACCATGTGTAACCTGTACGAAGACCTGTTTCAATAAGCTCTTTACCTTCAAACTCTACTGATTCGTAAAGGAACATATTGATTTTACTGCGATAAGAAATATCACCGCTTGCGAAGAAGTTACCATCGGCAAGTTCTTTAGTGTAGCGAAGCGTAAAGTTAGAGATCCACTCAGGAGCATGCGGTAAGCTATTACCATCAAGTATTGCACGATCTTCAGGACCAAACGCACCTGCTACTTGGAAAGTCGGGTCTGTTACCGTACATTGTGCACAAACAGCCACAGCTAAATCGTTATCTTTAATTTCTGTTTTATTGTAGCTTAAGTTAAACGTTGCATTAAACTCATCGCTTAATACCCACTGCGAGTCTAACTCAAAACCATAGCCAGTTGTTTTATCAGCATTAACTAAACGGTTAAAGTTAGCACCACCGCCTACAGCAGTAAGCTGTTGGTCGTCCATCGTATAATAAAACACAGTTGCATTTACACGACCTTGGCCGTCTAGCACGTCTGATTTAATACCTGTCTCGTACGATGTTACCTTTTCTGACTCAGCAGTAGTTACATCATCACCAAATAAAATACGACCTTGTAAACTAGGTGCTCGGAAGCTGTTTGCTACACGGCCGTACCAGTTAACATCATCGTTTACTTTGTAGTTTGCAGATAAATCCCAGCTAACATGGTTGTCACTAACATCACGTTCTACAAGTAAAGCACCACCGCCGATCGGGCTAATTGTACGGTCTGCTACAAAATCTTTATCATCGTCAGAGTAGCGAAGGCCTGCAGTTACTTTTAAATCATCTGAAAAAGTATAATCTACAGAACCAAATACAGCCCAAGCTGTTGTATCTTGTTGCTGGCGAACATAACCATTTAAAACACCGCCTTTCTCAGTGTCATAACTAAAGTTTTCAATAGTTAGCTCTTCATCAAAGTAAAATACACCTACTTGATAATTTAAGTCACCATCAAAGTTACTCGATAAACGTAGCTCTTGCGTTAATTGGTCGTGTTCTGGAATGCCATCAGCACTTTCTGAAGAAAAGAAAATAATTTCAGGACCGCTTTCTGGTGCAGCGTCAAAACCGCCGTAACCACCATCGATGTCAGCGCGAGAATATATTTCAGCGCTTTCCCATGCAGAAATTGAAGTGATTGTGTGGTTTTTAAGTTCCCACTCAAGCTTTAAGCTTGCACCTTCAGATTCTACTTGTTGAGTAGAGCGAGATGCCGCATCTTGATAAACAACATCATTTTCGTAGTTATCTACTAGCTCATTAGTACCCGCTTTAATTACATTTGCACGAAAGGCAATTGGTGAGCCATCTAAGTCACGTGTGTGATAGTTTAATAAAGCAGTAAAATCATCGCCTTCATATAAAAACTGAACGCGTGCCGCTTTTTCAGTGTAACCACCTTGCTCATCTTTAGCTTCAAAGCCTGGAGCTTGGTTATCAATGTAATCGTCTTTGTCTTGCCATAATAATGAAACACGAGCAGATAAACGGTCAGTTAAAGCACCACCTACAGCACCACTTGTATCTACAGCACCACGGCTACCGTATGAAACAGAGCCATAACCATCAAATTCTTGGCTTGGTTTAACAGTATCAAACTTAACAAGGCCAGCTGGCGTGTTACGGCCAAATAGCGTTCCTTGAGGACCACGTAATACTTCTACGCGTTCAACATCAAATACTGGGAAACCTTTTAAAATTGCATTTTCTTGAACTACTTCATCAACAACAAGTGATACTGGTTGTGATGCATTCAAATCGAAATCGGTATTACCTAAACCACGAACGTAAAAGCGTGGGAATGAACGACCAAATGAAGACTCAATAGATAAACTTGGAATTTTCGCATTTAAAAAGCGAATATCCATACCTGCAGAGCTATATGCATCAAGGTTATCACCTTGTAATGCAGATACAGCTACAGGTACTTCTTGTGCATTTTCTACGCGTTTACGGGCGGTAACTTGAATAACTTCTAGTTGATTGCTTTTTTTAGCCGTTTCTTCTTCAGCGGCGAATGCTGAAATAGATGTGCCAGCAGCAGATAGTAGTGCAGCGTTAATAATTGTCGCTATTGCAGATTTCTTTAATGATTTCATGTCGGGTATTAACCTTTAGTATGCACTCTTGTTCAACGGTTTTTTGTGTTGCGCAATGTATTCATTGCGGGCTCGTACAATTTTTCGCGACTTGCTATA
>NZ_JACJDN010000605.1:0-2413 GCF_014163565.1 Pseudoalteromonas sp. SR45-5
TACTTCAGAGCCGGCACCATAACCACGAATTACAAACGGACGTGGCTGGTAGTATTGGCTTAAAATAGCAAGCGCGTTTTCGCCATCGCGAATTACATTAAGCGCATGCTTTTCATCAACAGCCTCAATACCTACTTTACAGTGACCTTCTTTAATTGTACCTACATAACGAAGTACCTTTCCTTCGCTCGCAGCACTTTGAATGCGGTCATTAAAATCAGCATCTAGGCTTGGTAGTTTTGCCATAAACTCATCAACGCTATCACCTTGTGCAAAACCTTGTGGTAATACTGACTCAACTTCAATATCGCTTAGTTCCAACTTCATACCGGCTTCGCGAGCAATGATCAGTAACTTACGTGCTACATCGGTACCCGATAAATCATCACGAGGATCTGGCTCAGTAAAACCGCTTTCTTTGGCTTTAATAGTTGCCTCAGAAAGTGATAAACCATCTTGAAGTGCGCCAAACATATACGAAAGTGAGCCTGATAAAATACCGCTAAACTCTAGTAACTCATCACCGGCACCAAATAATGACTGCAAGTTATCGATTACTGGTAAACCTGCACCAACGTTAGTTTCGTATAAAAATTTACGATTATTCTTTTGCGTAGCAGCTATTAAATCTTGGTAATACGTGTATGAGCTTGTTGTCGCTTTTTTATTAGCTGCAACCACATGAAAACCTGCATTTAAAAAGTCTACATATTGCGCAGCAAGTGCATCTGAAGATGTACAATCTACTAATACCGGATTCACTAAGTGGTTTTGCTTAACAAATTGCTCTACTAATTTTAAATCAAATGCTTGCTCAGATGAGGCCAATTTTTGCTGCCAATCACTAAAAGCGATGCCTTCGTTATCAAGGTGTAATTGACGAGAGTTAGCAACACCATACAAGTTAAGTTTAATATTACGCTTTTCAAGCCAAGCTTGCTGACGTTCAAGCTGATTAATAAGCTCTTGCCCAACTAAGCCACAACCTAGTAAAAACACATCAATTGACGGCACATGCGTGAAAAAGTTTTCATGGCATATTTTTACAGCGTCATTACATAACTCACCATCAATTACCGCAGAAATAGCACTTTCTGTAGAATCCTGTGCAATTGCCACAATATTTACTTGCGCTTGTGCAAGCGATGCAAAAAACTTAGCCGCTAAGCCACGGTGTGCGCGCATGTTGTCGCCCACTAAAGTAACAATGGCTAAATTACGCTGTACTTGTACAGGCTCAATAAGCCCTGCTTGTAATTCAAGCTCAAATGCAGTTTGTAGCGCATCCAGTGCAAGAGCTAGGTCTGTTTCGTGCACACAAAAACTAATACTAAATTCACATGATGATTGCGTGATCAATACAATTGATACGTTATCGTGAGCAAGCGCGTTAAATACCTTAGACGCCATGCCTACTTTACCTTTCATGCCTGGGCCTGAAACAGTTAACATTGCAAGGTCTTGTAAGCTAGAAAGCGCTTTTACGGGCTCATCAGATGAATAATCGTTACCAATTAATGAGCCTTGTGCGTCTGGGTTATGCGTATTTTTAATTTCACATGGCACGCCTGCTTTAGCACACGGTAAAATTGTTTTTGGGTGAAGTACTTTTGCACCAAAGTAAGAAAGCTCCATCGCCTCTTTATAAGATAAAAAATCTACTTTAGTGGCTTTTTTAATATAGCGAGGATCAGCGCTATATACGCCATCAACGTCAGTCCAAATTTGGCAAATCTCAGCTTCTAAACATGCCGCAGCAATAGCTGCTGAGTAATCTGAACCATTACGGCCAAGCGTCGTAAGCTCACCTTTATCATTACTCGCCGTAAAACCAGGCATAATATAAATAGTTGCAGGGTTTTCTTTAAGCACGGCTTGAAAGCGAGCTTTACTTGCCACTAAATCAGCTTCTGCATCAATGTAGCCACCAGTTGAAGCAATACAGCTTGTTGCTTCTAAGTACCTTGCATCTTGTGAGCTCAATAAAGCCTGCATTAAAGAAACGCTAACGCGCTCTCCAAAGCTAATTACAAATGCGCGAACTTGATCAGGGCAACACTGTATAAGCGACACGCCATCTAATTTATTTTTAAGCTCGCCTAGGTCTGGCCAGCTTGTAACGACTACGCCACTTTTTTCAACGTCAGCTTTTAAGCCTTCACAACGACTCGCTAATGCTTGCCATTGCTGCGAAAAATCTAAGCCTTGCTCTGCAGCACTTGCAAGTGCAACTAGCGAATCGGTCATTCCACCTGGAGCAGAAAGCACCAATAACATTTCATCTTTTAATTGTGCTTTAACTAACTGAGCTACCTGTTGTAAGCATGCATAATCGGCAAGTGAAGACCCACCAAATTTTAAAACTCGCATTGTTTATGTTCCTCATCCCATAAAACGAAAAAAGGCCTGTGTT
>NZ_JACJDN010000606.1:0-2396 GCF_014163565.1 Pseudoalteromonas sp. SR45-5
CATCTGTTAAATTACTAAGCACTTTTGCCACTGCCTGCGGTTTTTTAGCAAGTAAATTAGGTAACATTAACTTTAATTGCTCTGCGTTTTTTTCAATCGTTGTCTGCGCATTCAAAATATATTTAGTAATATTACATTCGTTTAAAAACTGCTTTTTATTTTCAATATATTCTGCGTAAAGTTGATGTTCAAAACTACAACTTTTAATGTTTTCATTATTAATGTAGCCATACCCATTTCGGTTTAACTTAATAGGAAAACCTTCTTCTGGGTTACCACGATACAAAGCAGCTAAATACTCCACCTCAGATCTAAACATTCTATGAAAAATAAACGTATGCTTAAATGAATTAATACTCACAGCTACATGCTGAGGCAAATTTGGCTGGCATTTAAACGCAGTTCCATCAACTAACGCTATATTACTTAGCGCTTTCATTACCGGCACATGTAAACGTATTTGTTCTATATTATTTATAGAACAAACATTAATCATGCTTTTACCCAAAGCATGTACTTTGCCCGTTAATGTTTGTGGCAACGCTAAAAATGATCTAGCTACAGCGCCTTCATTAAGCCACTCAAACACTGTTAGATCTTGGCCTTTATCACAACTTTTTAAGAAATCATTTATGCAAGTGTAACGCTGTGAAACCCAATACTCATCAATATCTAAAAATAGTACATGCGTAATCTCAGGTTCAATAGAACTTAGTGCCTGCATATAACATATGTGTTGTAAGTTTTTCCTAGATGGCGGGGGAAGCTGATCAATCCAATCAGCATCGCTAAAAGTAACATTATCATGTAATTGACTAATGCTACCTAACACCTTAGCAGAATCATCACTTGTTCGGTTTACATAAACATGTATTGCAGCAAAGCCAAAAAACAAATGGTGCTGAACCCAATCAGCTAAATAAGCAGACTCATCTTTTGCTACCGCAACTAGCTTAACTTTATAGTGCATAATAAATTAATAGCCTTAGTAAGCCTGAATATCTTTGTAAACCTTTTCAGTAAACAATTCATCTTGAGATAAAAACTCCTTTGCAACACGCTTATTCGGCCCATTAAAGTTATTATCAATAGCCCTAAGCTCACCCGCAGTTAAAAACACGCGCTTTGGTTTGTCATCAACAGCCTTGTTGCTTACTTCACTAATAAGATTGTCGCGTATATGAGTATACTGAGGTACATCACTAACGTGCACAGTGCGCTCCTGCATTAACATTAATGCACTTGTTGGCAATGAAGGGTTAACTACAACGTTATCATGTGTACTTTTAAGGCTTAAATTAAATAATGCTAAAAAGTCATCAACAATAGTATCGCTATAAGGCACTACTAAAATATTTTCCTTACCTACTTTAGGCACCCACCTATTAAGTTGCTGAAAGTAATTTAACTTAGGGAAATTATTAATAGCCATTTGAAAAAAGCGCCCTTTAAACCTTACATGCGGGTCTTTTACAAGCTGGTTAAATAAAGAGAGTAGCAAATCAGATTGGCGCCTTACCGTGCCTATCACCACTACTTTTTTAAATTTAGCTACCCACTGGCTAAAACGTGGGTTATTAAAATAAAAAGGAGAAAGCTCGCTCGAAACCAAAGCCGAATGACAACCTTCCTTTAGCATTTCCTGCTCCAACATATCCAGTACTTCTGGTATTTTATATTTAGCAGGGTAACCATGTATTGGCGCAAATGCTAACGCAAAGTGATGATGCGCTTGGTCGTTCATTTGCAGTGTTTTAGAATATAAAACCCCTTGCGCTTTTAGTTCGCTTTGCTGTAAATCAAGCTGGTACTGAATTGCCGATGTGCCAGTTTTAGACCAGCCCACATGCAAATATAAAGTTTCAAACATTAAATACTACTCACCTAAAAATCCAAATCGGCCAAAGTCGCTAACAAGCGGGCCCCATTTTAATATTTGTGCTTCATTTAAACCTTGTTCACCTACAAAGGGGTTAATAAAGCCACCAGCCTGCCATTTATCAAGCGGGTTTAAAATGTGCAAATTTTGCAAACCAAAGTCACCAGGTATTTGTGCATCAGCCACGGCGTTATCGCCAACATGTATAAAACTTTGCCCCTCGGGTAAATTCTCTTTTATATGTTGCCATAGCGTGCCACTATCTTTGCGTTTACCTAAATCGCTAGATACAAGTAAATCAAAGCCCACGCTAATTCCCACCTTAGCCAGCATAAGCGTAACCTGATCTTTTGTATAATAGGTGTCTGATGCAACCGTTACTTGTTTACCCGCTAAAATAAGCTCGTTAAAAATATCAACCATTTCATCTTTTGGTAAAGTCATTTGTAAGTCGTAAGAAAACTCTTGCTCTGCATAGTTATGAGCTTGCTCGTTGCTCCAACCCAATTGCTTAGCT
>NZ_JACJDN010000607.1:0-2393 GCF_014163565.1 Pseudoalteromonas sp. SR45-5
AGAAAATTCTAGCCCTAAACTAAATAACAAAAACACAATACCCAATTCAGCTACAAACTCTATTTCGTGAGATTGTGCAAGCCAGCCAATACCATGACTACCGGCTAAAACCCCCGTTGCTAGGTACGCTAAAATAGGCGGCAAGCCAATGCGCTTAAAAAACCACACAAAAAGAACTGCCGCGACTAATAAGCCAAAAATTTGAGCATTAATACTTTGCAAATGCAGCCTCGCGTTTAAATTAAACTAGTAGCTTGTAAGTAAATATAACAACCATATGTTTTTCATGCAATTTTAAAATATGGCACAAAAATAGCTTAGTTATTGCAAAGTAACACCCTCGGGGGAGAATTTAATGGAAAACGTCCATATTTTGACGCAGCGTGTGTCTGGTCGCGGTGATTTTTTGCCGTTTTCGGCTGAACAATCACCTACAAATGAAATAACTGAAACGCATGAACTCGTCGCAGAGCTACAAACAAGCTTAGTGATCGAGGATGTTCTGGCTATTTACGCTAAATTTGCAAAACAATTGCTCAATTTTTCTGGATTGCAGTTTCAATCAACTTTAGGTACTGCTCAAACATCACAAAGTGATACAAATAGTACACCCTATATTTTTGATTTAGCGATTAATAAAGACCACTTAGGGCAGCTAATTTATTTTAGTAAATTCCCGCTTGGTCACGCAATTGAGAAAAAATTACATACATTACATACTGCACTGGTTTATCCACTTCGTAATGCGATGATGTATAGTCGCGTACTAAAGCTTGCCACAAAGGATGCGTTAACCGGTTTAAATAATCGTAGTCAATTTAATGACTTTTTACTTCAAAAGCTTGAAAACTGTCGCCGTTATCAACGTCCATTTAGTTTAATGTTGCTTGATTTAGATAACTTTAAACAAGTTAACGACAACTTCGGCCATAAAATTGGTGACGATACACTTAAAGAATTTTCAAAAGTACTGTGTAGTAGTATACGCGGCACTGATTCGGTATTTAGATTTGGTGGTGATGAGTTTGCTTTACTTATTGAAGACCCTGAGTTTACAACTAATAAAGTGATTGCTGAGCGTATCATGTGCTTAGTAAGAAAATCGCCATTAATGTCTAAATACAAAGTAACAACCAGTATTGGTTTTACTTTAGCTAACAGCCAAGATTGCGAAACTGAGATATTTGCTCGAGCCGATAAAGGTTTATACAAAGCAAAGGCATCAGGTAGAAACTGCGCAAAAGCATACTAGCCTTTACTTAACTGCATTAAATAAAAAAGCCTAGCTTCCCCCGCTAGGCTTTGCACTTACCAATTTATAAATAAACAACGCAGCACAGAATCCAAAAAAGAATCCGCTAATTAAATTAAGTAATGCGGTAATAGTAGCAAGCGGTGTAAATAATACTAAAAGCAGTGGCAAGCTCACGCCTAAAATAAAAAACAATCCACCTTTACCTAACCAATAAGCTAATAAAAGTACTGCAGATGCAATCCCACCAGCGACTGCATAACCTAACGTGACTATATTTAACTCAAGTAAAACATTAGCGATAACAGCAATAAGCGCTGTTATTAGCATACCCATTGGCGCTTTTTTTACTAACGATAAGCCAACATGCGGCTGTTTACTCATTTATTTACACTCCCAAAAAATACCATTTTCATCAACATGCTTAGCACTTATAAAATAACCAACCACTTGAACTAATTCATCATTATAAAAAATAAGTGGCACACTGGCGCGTAGCCACGGCGCTATTTTTGCATCTTTAAACCAATGCTTAACTGTATTACTACCAGGCTTTTTAAATGGTTTAATACGTGCGCTATTGCAATTAAAGCGCACTATTACTTGCTCATTTGAGTGTGGAGGTCTTACTCCAAAACCAATGCTTTTAATTAATAAGCGCCCGTCTGCAAGTTTTAGCTGTGAATGATTTAGCTCAATATCTGTTAATACTTCATTTGGTGTTACAAAATACAAATAACCTTGATGACGACGTATTTGCCCATCGAGCAAATCAATACGCATTTGTGCGTCGTTTTTTGCGCACATTGCTTGATTAATAATTTGCTCAAGCTGCTTTTGCGATGGCATGACTTGTGTAAATAATGCAAGCCACGCACGTACTATATTTGCAATACGCGCTGAGCTGTATTCACTTATTTGGCTAATGCACAGTGCTTGGTGCTCGTTAATACACTTATTTAAATCAAGCTGAGTGTATTCATCAAGTAATGTTTGCTGTTGTTGTAGTAGCTCAATACTTCGTGCTGTACATTGTTCAAACCCAGTAAAGCGCTCGGCTAACACAGGTACTATTTTTGAGCGTAAAAAGTTACGGTCAAAACTTTCATCTGTATTTGAGTCATCAGTTATGTGGTTAATA
>NZ_JACJDN010000608.1:0-2389 GCF_014163565.1 Pseudoalteromonas sp. SR45-5
TTCTGAGTTTGACGATTGGGGTCAGGTAGTTAATTGGGCATATCCGCTTTATCAATCAGCCATAGAAACCCCAAATAGCATTTTGGATGTAGCTGAAAACATAAAAGCAACACACACAAAAACATCAGATAAAATTGCCGCAGCACTGCGCTTTAGCCAAGACGAAGTTCGATATTTAGGGCTTGAAATGGGCACTAACTCGCATCAACCAACGTCAGCTTCAGAAACGCTTTCGCTACGATACGGCGATTGTAAAGATAAAACGGTACTGCTTATTTCGTTATTAAAAGCGATGGGTATAGAGGCTTTCCCTGCGCTGGTCGATACTGAAGAAACCAAACGTTTAATAGAACTACCGGCTACTGCAAGTGTGTTTAATCACGTAATTGTTACGCTTAAGCAAGACGGAAAGCGCTACTGGCTCGATCCTACGGTGAACTACCAACGAGGTACACTTGAATATTTAGCACAACCTGATTATGGCTATGCCCTAATTATTGATAAAGGTGAAACTGCTTTAACCTCTATGGCACAAAAGCCTGTACATACAAATGTATCTGTAGAAGATAACTTTTTTATTGCAGAAAAAGTATCTGAGCCATCACGTTTTGAAACCCAATACACTTATGCCGGATTTGAAGCAATTAACCGAAGAAGTAATATAGCCAGCAGTGGTCTAAATAGCGTTGCTAAGTCTTACTTTGGGTATTACCAAGGATTTTTAAATGGTTTATCAATAAATGAAACAATGGCAATTAGTGAGCAAGAGCAAACGGGTAAACTAATAACCAAAGAATCGTATTTAATTGATGAATTTTGGGAAAAAACAGATGAAGGCTACGAAGCTAGTTTTTATGCAAGTGAAATACAAAACAGTGTTTACGAACCAAAACAAGTAAACAGAACTGACCCGCTTTACTTCAGCTATCCCAATATAATTAATACCACAATAAAACTACATTTTACAGAAAAAGATTGGGGATTTGATAGCGAAAAAGAAGAAATTGATAACGACTACTTTAATTTAAAAACAGCCACTGAATTTAATAATAACGTTTTAACACTGACCTATAGCTATTACGCAAAACAAGATCATATAAAAGCCACTCAAATAGATGATTATTTAACACAGCGTAAGAAGTTAATATCAGCAACTCATTACCCTATTCTAAAATATGCAAAGGCGAGTGAAACGCCTCAAGCAACAGCTGATGTGTTAGATAGCTTCGGTTATAGCTGGCTTAAATATGTGTTGGCTGGTTATATTTTAGTACTCATATTCTTTTTCGCCGATTGGCGATTAGAGTCAGCAAAAAAAGTGAAATTTGAAGATAGTCCATTTTATGCCGTATCTGTAAGTAAGTTTATTATTTACAGTATTTTGAGTTTAGGCATATTTGTTAACTATTGGAGTTATCGTAACTTTAAAGCCATTAAAGAACGCGATAACTCAAGTATTATGCCTATTGCTCGAGGTATATTTGCATTTTTATGGTATTACCCTTTGTATCTCGCACTTGCAGAGCACAGCCAACAACAGCTAAACAAAAATAAAGTAATGCCTAACTGGACTGCCTTAACACTCTGGCTAATGGTACTTGCCAGCGCCTTTGCTTATCGAATGGACGAATACGCAACCATAGTGATTTGTATAATGCCATTTTTATGGTTGCCTCTAGTTAGTTACATTGAGCAAACCGATACAAGTAAAGAAGCCTTACATTACAACTCGTACTGGCGAATTAGACAGTATTTAATCTCGCTTGCGTTTGCACCTCTATTATTTTTGGGCGTACTTCAAGAAGTAAATATTTTACCCAATGCTGCAATTATCAAAGGCGATAGTTTATGGCCTTACCAAGTACACTTTTTAAAACGTAATCGCCTAACACCTGAAAACGAAGAAATACTTTATTTTTATAGCGATGCAGTATTTGATTACCGAGAAGACGGTAACGGAATAACCGAGAACTATGTTTTTAGTTACTACAAAAACGATGACGGTAAGCTTGAATCAGATCTTAGTCACTTTAAAGACATAGAAAAAATAGAAACCACATACGGTAAAACCAAACTTGATAACACAAGCATTAAAGTAATAAAAACTGACGGTAGTGATTTCTTGCTCATTGTAGGGCGTCTAAACAAGCAGGATAAAGTACTAGTGGAGCAGATTAATTTACGTATAACAGCAAATAAAGTGCGTTAGTGGCTTAAAATATCCAGTTAAGTACGAATATTTTTAGCCATAAATTAAAGGCTGTTGATCTTTAGGGGCTAAGGTTTTACAAGCAATGCTTTTATAATAAAAATCCATATCAAATTATTTAATAAGTATTAAGCATCTATTTTTTATTCTTAATTGTTCAACCAAAGTAAGTATTTTTAT
>NZ_JACJDN010000609.1:0-2383 GCF_014163565.1 Pseudoalteromonas sp. SR45-5
GTTTAAAAACGTTTTTACAATCTCTTCAAGCTCAGAATACTCTTTTGAAAGCGCACGAAAACGGTTTTGATCACTAATGACCGACGGGTCGCTTAGCAGCGCTTGTACTTCTTCATAACGCTCTACTAAGGTTTCTAATTTATTATAAACAGACTCTTTCATTTAACGGTTATTCCTGATCAATACCTAACATTTTTTTCAACTGGTTTAGCTGCGCCACTTCACCTTTTTTCGCTGCATCTTGTATTGCACGGGTAGGCGCGTGCATTAAGCGATTGGTTAATTTATTGGCGAGCTCTAATATAATTTTTTCTGCATCTTTACCTGTATTGAGCTGACTAACAGCACGCTCTACAAGTTCAGACTTAATTGTTTGTACATCGTTTCGATAATGGCGGATTAAATCTACCGAATCGAGTGAACGCATCCACATTGCAAATTCTTTGGTGCGTTCAGTAATAATTATTTGCGCTTGCTGTGCAGCTTGCTCGCGCGCTGCCATATTCTCGCTTACAATGGTTTGTAAGTCATCAACGGAATATAAATAGGCAGCATCTAGCTCCCCAACTTGGCTTTCTATATCACGCGGAACCGCTATATCTATAAATAGCATAGGTTTGTGACGTCGCTGCTTTAGCGCCTGCTCAACCACCCCTTTACCAATAATAGGCAAAGTGCTGGCTGTAGAACTAATCACTATATCGGCTTTATGCAAACGCTCAGGCAATTGCGCCAAAGCAATCACATCTGCCGACACTTCATCAGCTAAGTTACGAGCTCGCTCAATAGTTCTATTTGCAACAGTGATATTTTGAGGCTCATTTTGGTATAAATGTTTAGCAACCAATTCAATGGTTTCACCTGCGCCAATTAATAACACATTGGTCTTATCAAGCTTGCCATAAATATGCTTTGCCAAGTTAACTGCAGCAAACGCTACCGATACAGCACTTGCGCCAATATCGGTTTCAGTTCTAACTTGTTTCGCTACTGAAAATGTTTTTTGAAACAACCTATCAAACGTAACACCTACTGCATCGTGGTTTTTAGCACTAAAAAACGATTGTTTTATTTGCCCCAAAATTTGCGGTTCGCCCAACACCAAAGAATCCAACCCACACGCCACGCGCATTAAGTGATTAATAGCATCGTTATCTTCGTAGCAATAAGTGTTTTTGCTCAGTTCATGTTCATCCAAACCATGGAAACTGGCAAGCCAGCTCAACAGTGTTTGGGAATTTTGCTGAGCGAGGCTACAATAGATCTCGGTTCGATTGCAGGTAGACACAATAACCGCTTCATTAAAGTCGGCATGGCCACTTAATTGTTGCAACGCCTCTGAAATTTGCTCAGGCGAAAAAGCCACTTTTTCACGTAATTCTACGGATGCGGTTTTGTGATTTATACCTAGTGCTATTATGGTCATATTTGCCAAATATTGCTGAGCCCTACTTCAAAGGCGGTAATTTTACCAAAAATCAGCGGAATATGGAAAGTAAGGAACAACATTTGATTCGACAATATTTGATTTTATTCATGTTTTTTTTGTTTTTAGGTGGCTGTGCTCATCAAATTGATACAAAAACAACACTTTATGATGATTGGAAACCACGTTTAGCTGCTCAAAAAACTTGGCAAGTAGAAGGTAAACTTGCATTTATTAGCCCAGAAGAGCGTCAATCTGCAAACTTAAATTGGCAGCAAACAACAAATACCAATAATTTAATACTGACTACTTTTATTGGTACTCGTATTTTATCACTTAAACAAACAACTAACGGTGCTGAATTAGAGTTTGACGGTGAACAATACTTTGATACTAATGCTGCAGAGCTTTTAAAACGATTAACGGGTTTTACACTACCGGTTGATAATGCCGATAACTGGCTTAAAGGCACTATTGACGATGAAAGTTTAATTGTTGATGAGCTTGGGCGTGCAAAGCAAGTATTATGGTTTGATAATACAGGCAAAAAATGGCAAATAGATTATGGCACCTATGTACAAAACGCAGGTTACTGGTTACCTACTAAACTGACGTTAAAGCACCAACAAATAAAAATTAAAATTCAACTATACGATTGGCAGTTTAAATAAGTATGAATAACAAAACCTCTTTTTCACTTATAGCTCCGGCAAAACTCAATTTATTTTTACATATTAATGCTCGCCGAGAAGATGGCTATCATGAACTTGAAACCTTATTTACTTTTTTAAATTTTGGCGATGAGCTGCATTTTGAGTTAACAACAGATGGGAGTATTTCTGTCGGTGGTGATACTAAAGACATCCCTCTAAATGATAATCTCATCTATAAAGCGGCTTTATTATTACAAACACACTGTAAAACCTCTTTGGGTGTAAAAATAAATTTAATTAAGCG
>NZ_JACJDN010000060.1:0-10733 GCF_014163565.1 Pseudoalteromonas sp. SR45-5
CCCCTGCCATCGAATTTAAATATCTCTTCTGAACAAAGCGATGTAAAAAACGTTATCAGCCATATTCGTAAGTTTGTTAGTCGTCGAACAAATAATACCGATGACGTAGACGACCTAGTCCAAGAAGCTTTGCTGAGAACTTTAAATAGAAATGACACATTAGAAATTGAAAACTTTCAGGCGTACATAAATCAAGTCGCAAAGTCTGTTATGTATAGTGATTGGCAAAAAAATAAAAGCCAACCAAATAAAGCAGAAGATATTGAGCTTTTTACAGATGATAATAGCGATCCAGAGGCGCAGTCAATTACAGAGCAAAAGCTCGAGCTTGTTAAAAGTGCGTTGGAAGAGTTGCCACCTTTAAGAAGAAAAGTATTTAAGCTTCGACGTATTAACGGATTAAGTCGCGAAGAAATTAGTCTGCAGTTAAATATGAGCCAAGAATCTGTAAAAAAACATATTACGCGCGCAATGATACAAATAACGCTTCACATAGAAAAAAATCAATAAAAATGTCCCCTTTATTACACTTTTACGCTCTTTATATTTAATCAACGCAGGTTAGGTTTTTTAATGAACGAACAACGCTTAGAACAGGCAGCAGATTGGGTAGATCGGATTAATGATTTAAATGATCATGACCGTAAAGAACTATCGCTTTGGTTAAAATGCACAGAAAATAAGGCTGCATTTGAGAAAATAGCCAATGTATTTGGCGATCCTGCTGTTAAACAGGCTCTACACATTTACACTAAACAATATAGTTTACCGACTCCAATAATTACGCCTAATGCTAAACGTTCTAGGGCTTTCCCTATGCTCGCCTTAGCAGCTAGTTTTAGCGCTATTGCTTTTGCAGTGTACTGGCTTTCTATATCTCAACAAGCGTTTACACCAACACCTATTGCAAAAACAGCAGTTGAAACTAACCTACCTCAGCTTTTAGAAGCACGTTTAGGCAAACGTGTATCTAAGTTATTAGATGACGGTTCATATTTACACTTAAATGCAGATAGTGAGTTGACTGCGCACTTACTACCACACTCTAGGCAAATCGAATTAAAAAAAGGACAGGTTTTTTTTGATGTAGCCAAAGATAAAACACGGCCATTTATAATAAATTCCGGGCAAGCAAGCATTAAAGTACTAGGTACTTCTTTTGATGTAGAGCGCAATAAGGATGAAGTAGTGGTAACAGTGTACGAAGGCAGGGTAGAAGTCTCGGCCTTAGATAAAGTGATATTAACTCCCTCTCAACAAGCTGTTATAAAAAATGGACATATAGCTGTAGATTATAGCCAGCAGTTGACACAACTCCCTGCTTGGCGAATGGGTTGGATTGATGCAAAAAAAGAACCTCTAACCACTGTTATTAAGCAATTGCAGCGTTATAGCCCTATGGTAATTAAAGTAGATAACGCACTAAATAATACTTTAATTAGCGGACGATTTAATCTCGAAACGCCGCAACAAAGCCTTATGCTAATAGCATCTACTTACAACTGGAATGTAGAAAAAAAGAGCAACGAACTTCATTTAACGCGACCTTAAATGAAGTATGTTGATTAAACTCTTATGCTAAAACATGTATGTACATTAGATAAACGTATTTTAGTGTACTTTTTTATTGCTGTTAGTTGCTTAACAGCAATGCCAAGTGCCGCAAAAAACATACATACGTTTGTTTATATACCTGCCGGTTCTCTCAGTGACAGCTTAAGAGAAGTAGCAAATGCATATGCAGTCTCTTTTAGTAGTAACCCTTCACTTATCGACGACAAAACTACATCCACCTTAATTGGCGATCATACACTTGCTCAAGCACTAGATTTTTTATTAATAGGCAGCGAGTTAACATATAAAATTCAAGACAAGGGTTTTGTTATTTTTCAACAAAAAATAAAGACCAATAAAGAAACACTTGAAGAAATAACAGTAAAGGGTATCCGCTATTCGTTGGCTCGCTCACGAAACTTAAAACACAATAATAAAACGATTAGCGAAGCCATTTCTGCACAAGATATTACCGACATTCCCAATACTAACTTGGCTGAAGCCTTACAGTATATTCCGGGTGTAGCCATTACTCGCGAAGCAGGCGAAGGTCGCCAAGTATCAATACGTGGCAGTTATCCTGATTTTAGTTTGGTAACACTCAACGGTATGCCTGTATTGGCAAATAATGATTCACCAATGGATAGTCGAGTGCAAAAACAGCGCGATCGTTCTTTCGACTTCAATATTTTACCTGCCGAACTATTTAAACAAATTCATGTAATTAAAGCCTATTCTGCCGACAAAATTGCAGGTGGAATATCTGGCACTATGGCACTGCAAACTATAAACCCCTTAGATAATGAAGGATTTAAATTTATTATTACACCAGAAGTCGGCTACAACGACTATGTGGGTACAGGCGCAAAACGCTATTCAAGCTTAATTTCTAACACGTGGAATAATTGGGGGGTACTTGCAAGCGTTGCGTACACAAACAGAGAATCGTTAGAGCAAGGCGCTAATACATTTCGCTGGCGAAATATTGCCATAGAAGGCGCTGATCTCTCGGCGTTAACTCAATCACAAGCTCAGCATTTAACTCAAGGCGATTATATAATCCCTCGCGGTAATCGCTACTCGGTATGGCAAGCAACCCAGCAGCGATTTGGGGCAAACCTATCTGTAGAGTATAAAAACGAAACCACGCATTTTGATTTTGATATGCTCTCAGGTTTTTTAAAAGGAGAGCGGCATGAATATCATTTATACCCTAGAGGGGATCAGTCAACGCCTATAATTAAAGGGCTAACAACAATTAAAGACATTCAAGCTAATGAAAATAATGAGCTTGAGTATGCACGTTATGAAAATGCACGCGTGGCAACCGAAAGCCGAACTCAAAAAATAAATACGGCATATCAGCAAGGCGTGCTGTCACTTTCCCAGCAACTAGATAAAAATTGGAAAATAAACGCCATATTAGGAAACGAGCGCTCAAAGTATGACATTCCTTACAGCAATAAAATTTATACTCAAGGTGTAAGTGACGTTACAATTGATTATCGTAAAACGCCATTTTATGCAGATATTAAGTACAGCGAAAACTTGAAAAATCCGACGATGTGGCAAATGCATCATGGTGATATAGAGCAATACAATTCAAATAGTGAGTACACCTTCGCAAAATTAGATTTTCAATATGACGTTAATAGTTTAATAACTCTTCAATTTGGGGCTGACTGGACTCTGTTTGAAAATAAAATGAATAACGCACAGCAAAACGATATTTTTTTTAATGAAATATCCGATACACCACAACAATTAATTGACCTTCCTGCATCGTATGTTTCATCGCAAAATGCACATAAAAAACAGCAGTGGTTAAAAATAAACACTAATGAGGCACTTAAGCTTTATGGCATTGACCCATTTAATGTACAAGCCAATAATTTTTTAATCACGACTAAAGCTGAACATATAAAGGAATATAGCAGAGGTGCTTATACTCTATTAAGTAC
Organism: Pseudoalteromonas sp. SR45-5; assembly: GCF_014163565.1. Taxonomy (NCBI): domain Bacteria; kingdom Pseudomonadati; phylum Pseudomonadota; class Gammaproteobacteria; order Alteromonadales; family Pseudoalteromonadaceae; genus Pseudoalteromonas; species Pseudoalteromonas sp. SR45-5. Next base: position 3,516 of record NZ_JACJDN010000060.1, read on the forward strand.
AGAGCAAGAAAAATGGGAGGCTCATATAGGTGTACGTTACCAATCAGAATCTATAACATCTTACACTCAAGCGCCTTACTCTCCGATTTTGTATAGTCTATGGCTTCCAACTTTTAATGGGTCATATTTTATTAACGATAATTGGCGATTTCGTGCAGGACTTTCTAAAAACTATTCAAAACCATTACTAAATTCACTCAATTTTGATGGCTCAAACGATACCCCCAATAGTACAAAATACATATTTAACTCAAATCTAAAACCTTACTTATCTTATAATAGCGATATTTCCTTAGAGGCTGATTTTAGTAGTCGCAGTTCGTTTAACATATCACTTTTTTATAAAGATCTAGAGGATTACATAGTCACAACACAAGCGCCTTTATTTGAAGATTCGCCGCCTACAACCTCCGATAGTCAATTACTTTGGCTAAGTAATGCAGAAACGGGCTATCAGTGGGGAGCCGAGGTAAGTTTAAACTACTTAATACATAATTCTGGTTGGGGCATTAATATACAAGCGGCTTATAATAAAGGTAAAGTCACCTATTATGACTCAAATAGTGGCACTGCTTTATTTAAAAAAAACCTGCCTTTTTTATCTAAAATTACCGCATCAAGTATGATTTTTTACGACCACCCTAAATTCAATTTTAAACTCGGCGCTATTTTTAGAGATAAATATTTAGTGCGTGCTGGCAGCCTTTTACTCGATGAAAACGAAACCGGATTTATGCCGACCATCTATTGGGATGCAAGTGTAAATTATTATTTTTCTAATTATTGGAAACTTAAATTTAGCGCATTTAATCTCAGTAATGAACAAGAGCAACAATACAGTAATTCAACCCTCAGAGCTTACAACTCAACCACAAGTGGACGTACCTTTTACTTAGGGTTGAGTTATCAGTATTAAATGATTTTTCCTGTTTTTAAATCAACGCGGAAATTCTCCCCCTGGGTATGTTGACTAAATTTTGCCATTACTTTTATTAACAGGGCTAAGTATTGCTGTATTTGCGTATCTGTTTTACATGTCGATTGTGCTAAAAAAGTATTTAGTTGTTGATAAGTAAGACGCTTTTGAGGTGTTATATCTGCTGTTACATCACCATTTCTTAATAAATAAAAATCTTGAAGCCATTCTTTTGTCGATACAGCTTCAAGCTGAGAGAGCAAATTAGGCGGTGCTTCATTTAAACATTGCATATTTGTAAACCAATCGGCTAAATGATGATTGTCATTTAACCATGCCACTAAATTTTTAGGCCAATCGCGTTTTAAAAAACGCTGTTTAATCAGCCCAAATAAATGTTGCTTGGTAAAATCACCATAACTCTTTGAGTTCAAAATAGTGCGGTCAAAATTACTAAGATTATGCAAGTTACGATACTGCCATTCCTTTTCATATAAACTAAATAAGTTATTAAAACCCGGCACATCGTCTAATGTATGAGTACTAATAAGCGCGGTTTGCTTAGCTAAATTTAGCTCTACAACTTTATAGGCCGCTTTGTAAGCCGCTAAACTTGGCACTTGCACATTAACTAACTGGGAGTGCTGATTACTGGTTATCAGCGCCGTATCATTTAAATGCATATGCCCTGCAAAATGGAGCGTTAACCCTGTATCTGCCAGTATTTTTGCTGTACGTGGTGTTGGCACTCTTGGTAGAGAAAAATGACCACGGCTAAACACTTTATGTAATTCGTCATTTGCATTGTCGTAAAACTCCCCCATTGGAAAGTGACTAAATGCAACCAGTGTTTTATTTTGCGTTTTGGCTCTTTTTACAACCGTTTTTATCCACTTTAACAATAAAGGCTTTGCATCAATTAAAGCATTATAGCCAGCACCAGACGACCCTTTAAAAGTGAGCGGTGAGTTTTGCCATTGCGGTGCATAAACATTGGCATCAATTGCCATTAACCAAACCCCTTTTATAGGCTCAACTAAATAACTCGCATCGGGCATGGTGATACAGTGTTTTTTGTTATTGGGGTTACACCATATAAACTCTCGGTTTTTATAAGGCGTTTCATATAGCACATCACCTTTATGTTTACTAAACCCAAAGTCATTGAGTGTGCTTAGTATTTCAGCGTATCCCCAGTTTTTTAAACCATCATCACATACAGATTGCTTAGCCATACACTTTTCATGTTGATAACTATAAACACCAAACTCTTTACCTTGCGCCATTAAAAAGTCCGCTTTACCTGCCGGTGTTGTATATGGTTTTACGGGATCGTGATTACCCGGTATGGCAAAGAAACGCATTCCATATTTCTTTTCATAATGACCTAAAATACGCGCCAGTGCCCGCACATTAATAGGTTGACCATCATCAGTAAAATCGCCAGGTAAGGCGACTAGTTTTATTTTTTTTTCGGCTAATTCATCTAATACATGTAAAAAAACAAAATAATTTTCATTAAAAAGACGTGTTGAATGAAGCTGGGCAAGCATACTACGCACTAGTAATGGTTGCTTTGAGGTAACATCCTTTGGTAGTTCTATATTATCTACGTCATGTAAATTAGCAAAAATATCATGTAGATGAATATCAGCTAAAAATGCCACTTTAACCGTCTCCATCTGCGACGCACTTTTAACCTCAAAGTACTCAATAGCACTTACTTTGCATGTAATACATAACCCAATCCATAGTGCTAACCATAGTACTTTGACTCTAATCATGATGGCTTTATCCCGTTTTTATTTCACTCATTATTTAGAGCGAGGTAATGGATAAAAGGGGACATAAAATTTTATAAACATGCTTTTCTATTATGAAACTTTTATTAAATGCATATTTTTGTGTCCCCTAATTTATAAATGCTCGCTCTTAGATAGCAAACTCAACAATTGAGACGTGCTATGCCATTTTTTATTTTTATTTTTTTTGCAGGTTATGTAAGCAGTGTTAGCGCTAAGCCATTAAACACCCTGCAAATGATTGGCTCACATAACAGCTATAAAAAAACATTAAACGTAAGCGTTAAACATAAATTAAATGATTTAAGCCCCAAGCTAATGGCCCGTATTGATTACGGTCATTCATCTATTATTAAACAGTTAAATAGCGGTGTTCGCCATTTAGAAATTGACGTTTTAAAAGACCCTAATGGGGGTTTATACATAAAACCTTGGGCTAATACTTTTGCAACAACGCCTTTGTTTAATGAGTTAGAAAAAAAGCAATTAGCTACTCCTGGATTTAAAGTAATGCACATTCCCGACATTGATGTGCAAAGCCATTGTGTGTTGTTTAGTGGCTGTTTGAATACATTGAAAGCATGGTCAGAGGCAAATCCGCAGCACTTTCCAATTGTTGTAATGCTCAATGTAAAAGAAACACGATCTGATTTAGTTCTGGGGAATAATCCACTTAAATTTACACCGAAAGATTATTATTTACTCGATGAAGTAATTCAAAAATCGTTACCTAACTTATTATTCACGCCAGATGATTTACGCAAAACGCCATTATCTTTAAACCAAACAGTCGTTAAGTTTGGGTGGCCAAGTACACGTGCCTTAGCAGGTAAGTTCATATTCTTATTTGATGGCAATACACAACAATCCGCACTTTATAAACAAAATAGGCCTTCGTTAAAAGGGGCTAGCATGTTTGCCCATTATGATGAAAACCACCCCGAAGCTGCTTTTATGATTGTGAACAACCCTATACGCGACTTTTATAAAATTCAGCAACTTGTATTAAAAGGCTTCATGGTGCGTACCCGCGCAGATGCAAATTTAAGTGCCACTAATTCGCAACGAACAATGCAGTTTAATGCTGCAAAAAATAGCGGCGCACAAGTAATTTCAACCGATTTTATACCCGGCTCGCCACAGCAGGCGCGCTTTAACTATGTGGTGCAATTTGACGGAGGTCATTTAGTGCGCACAAACCCTTTTATTAATAATCAACTTTAAATTAAAAACCAAGGAAGCATCATGTTGAACAAACCATCTCGTACGCTTTTAGCAACGGCTATAATGAGTTCATTAGGCGCGTCTAATTATGTGTATGCAGAACAATCTGCGCAAACAGAAGTGGAAGAAATTGTTGTACAGGGTTATCGCAACAGTTTGTTAAAGGCAAAAGATTTAAAACGAAATGCTGTGGGCGCACAAGATTCTATTGTGGCTGAAGATATTGCAGATTTTCCCGATCTAAATCTAGCAGACTCACTACAACGTGTACCTGGCATTGCCATAACTCGAGAGGGCGGCGAAGGCCGACAAATTTCGTTACGAGGCTTGGGTCCAAACTTTACACAAGTACAACTCAACGGTATGGAAGCTTTAGGTACATCGTCTTCAGCAATGGATAGCCGAGGTTCCGTAAGTCGCTCTCGCGCTTTTGATTTTAATATATTTGCGTCTGAGTTATTTCAACGCGTTGATGTGAAAAAATCATTTTCAGCCGAAATGGATGAAGGCGGCATAGGCGGCACTGTTGGGCTTCATACAGCTAAACCATTTGATTTTGATGGTTTTAATACTGCTCTATCAGGTCAACTTGGCGACAACTCACAAACCGATGATGTTAGCCCACGTTTTGCAGCTCTGATCTCAGATACTTGGGATGATAAATTTGGCGCATTATTTTCAATTGCATACAGCAAACGTGATGTAAATGAGCAAGGTTACAATACGTATCGCTGGCGCAAAAAAAATGCTTCAGGCTCTGATATCTCAAATCTTTCAGGTGAACTACAAGACAAAATTAACAACGAAGAAGTGAGCTTTTCACGTGGTAGCCGTTATTCGTTATTTGAAAACCAACAAGAGCGCCTAGGGACAACACTTGCCCTGCAGTATCGCCCAAGTAATAACCTTGAATTTAGTTTTGACGCTCTATATGGTGAACTGAATAATGACCGCAGTGAATACCACTTACAAAATAGAGGTTCTAGTTCAACAGCTATTGGTTGTACTGGACCGGCTTATAACAACGAGCAAATATGCTCAAAGCTAACAACTCTTGAAATAAATGAAAATAACGACGCTATTTACTCAGTATACGAAGATGCCGCAATACACTCAGAAAGCCGCAGCCAATATGCAGACACTAAAATAAGTCAATTTGTATTAAAAAGTGACTGGCAAATTACAAACGATTTAAATATGACCGCTCTCGTGGGGCGCTCAGAAACCAAATTTAATACAGGCAGTGTTAAAGTTTACCTAGAAACATTTGGCGATGAAACTATTGATTATCGCAAGGATGCTTATTATGGGGAAAATACATACGGGTTTGATCCTACTGACAGTAGTTTGTTCCGCTATCACGAAATTGATATATCTGAAGAAGAAATCACCAATACATTTGATTCTATAAAATTAGATTTTAATTACACGCTTAACAATACTTCAAATATAAAGTTCGGTGTATCTAATAAAAAGTTTGAAAGTGAAAACGGTGAAACTAAATCTGATAACGTTAACCGCAGCGATTGGGAAAATGGCGTACTGGATGACACGGTAGATCCAAGCCTGACATTTACCAATACCGCGCACAATAAACAGCAATGGGTAAGTGTCGATGTACTAGGCACCCTAGCAAGTATGAATATCGATCCTAATTTAGATAATCCTGATTTTACCGATAACGTACAAGAAAAAACCTTTGGCGCTTATTTGCAATACGAAGCTGAATGGGAATTGGGCTCAGGTTATTTAATGGGTAATGCTGGTGTACGCCATTACAATACTAAGACCAACGCCGTAGGTTTAATAAATGGAGAAGTAGTTGATGTTGAAAACACCTACTCAGGACTTTTGCCTGCTATAAATTTAGTTTGGGATAGTAATAACAGTTTAGTACTTCGTGCAAGCTATGGCGAAAATCTCACCCGCCCTTCGCTCGGTGCATTAGTGCCAACAGGCGTTGTACAAAATGATGCCACATCAACCAATGGCCTTAGTATCAGTTCAGGAAACCCAAACCTTAAACCTTACGAATCTGTTAACTTCGACTTTTCAGTCGAGTACTATTTTGAAAACATTGGGTATGCGGCCGTAAGTTACTTCCATAAGTCTATCGATAACTTCATTATCACCGAAACATATGATATCCCGTACAGTCAAACCGGATATCCTCTTAGCTTTTTAGGCGACGTAGACGAAAACGGTAATCCGCAAACAGCAAATACTGTTTTCACCGTTATTCAACCACAAAACTTAGATGAAAGTGATATTAGTGGCTGGGAGCTCGCTTTTCAACGAGACCTCGACTTTTTGCCAGCTCCGTTTAATAACTTAGGTGTTATTGCTAATTATACATTTGCTGATGGTGAAGCGCTGTACCGTAATGTGGGTAACTCAGGTGTTGATCAATATAAATCATTCCCTGGGCTGTCAGAACACTCTGGTAACTTTACAGTATATTACGATTCTGATTCATGGGGCGCACGCGTTGCAGCAGCTTATAGAAGTGACTATATTGCATCGGTACAAGCCGGTAACGGCGACGAAGACGAAAATGGTTTTCATGCCAGTACATACATAGATGCATCAGCATTTTATCAGGTTAATGAAAAGCTAAAGCTCACTATAGAAGCCAGTAATTTAACTAATGAACGAGAAGAGCAGTATTCAGACTCCAATGATCGTTTATACAATACGACGGTTAATGGCCGGACTGTTTATTTAGGTGCCAGTTATCGTTTCTAAATTATAAAAATGAAGCTCTACTTTTGTGTAGAGCCTTTTATTATTCTTTAGGTATTCACCTAAAAAGACGACTTATTAATTCACTTAATTAAGCGAATTTATATAGAGCACTCGATGTAAATCACTATTTGTAAATCTACTTTCAACGGCTTTAACAAACATGACTTAAAACTACTTTTAATTAATTTAGCTGTTCAGATTGAGTTACGTTATTTACCAGTGCTCTTATTGAGAGTTATTAAATTAAAATCACATAAAATTTGGTTGCCTAATTTCAGTTCTTCCCTCCCCCCTTAATCTCTAATGAAATTTTAAAGCGTCGCTGTTAATATTGCCTACATCCTAAACAATAAAGTAGTTCTGATGGCAGCTAGTTATTCTCTCGATGATTTACGTTACTTTTGCACCATAGTAAAACTAGGTAGCTTTAAAAAAGCATCAATAAGCCTTGATATGTCACTATCAACTTTGAGCCGTAGAATACGTTTATTAGAGCAAGCTCTGCAATTAACGTTACTAAATCGAGATGCA
>NZ_JACJDN010000610.1:0-2372 GCF_014163565.1 Pseudoalteromonas sp. SR45-5
TTTATTGTTATATTTTTACTTGCGCTACCTGCGCTGTATACTGAACTTTATTTAGGTCACAAAGCACAAGCTAACCCGGTAAAAGCATTGGGCGATGCATGGCAAAACACTAGCCGTAAAGTAGGTGCAGCAGCCGGTTACATAGGCCTTGCGGGCGCAGTTGTTATGCTAAGTTTTTATTCAATAGTGGCAGGGTGGATGCTCTCGTACGCTATTGAACCCATAACAACCTTTTTAGGTTTCACAGGCGCAAGCGAATTTTTACATAGCGACTCAGTGCTGCGTAATTTTGTATTTACGCCGCTTATGCTTATTTTAACTGCCAGTATTATTTTAAAAGGGGTTAAATCGGGAATCGAAACTTGGTCGCGCCGTTTAATGCCACTGTTACTTGTGCTGCTTGTTGGTTTAATTGCCTACATTGCAACACTCGATGGCGCAAGCGAAGGCTTTGCCGCGTATTTAATCCCTGATTTTAGCCAAATACTCGACCCTAATTTAATTATTGCCGCAATGGGGCAAGCGTTCTTTTCGCTCTCGTTAGGTGTGGGTTGTATGATGATTTACGGCTCGTATTTACAACCAGATGCTAATTTACCAAAGCTCACAGCAGGTGTTGCACTACTTGATACTGGCGTTGCTTTTTTAGCGGGGTTACTTATTATTCCTGCTATTTATGTGGCGCAGCACAACGGTGTAGAGGTATTTAGTGGCGGTAAATTGATTGGTGAAGGGCAGCTAATTTTTGCTATTTTACCTGAGCTATTTAGCACCATGGGCGAAATTGGCTTATTAGTTGGTTTATTGTTTTTTGTATTAATGTCTATCGCATCGGTTACGTCAACTATATCGACGACTGAAATTCCGGTAGCGTTTTTAGTCGAAAACCACAACGTTAGTCGCACCAAAGCAACATGGGCAGTGAGCGCCGTTGTACTTGTGTGTGCAAGCGCAATTATACTAAATTTTGATTGGTTATTTGGCTTAGTTATTATGCTATTTACTCAATACCAATTGCCGCTTATGGGCTTGTTTTACTTTATTACGGTAGGTTGGATGTGGCAGCGTGGTAATAAATTACACCAAGCAACAACAGGCCTACATTACTGGTTTGCTCAGTATATTCGTTTTGTTTGCCCAATATTAATGACCTTGGTATTTGCAAACGTTGCGTTTGGTTAAGCTCTATTTAAAGTGAATTTTTAAACAAAAAAAGCGAATAGGGCTCACCTTATTCGCTTTTTTTGTGCCTGTTATCTAGGTATAGCTTAGGTCTTTATAAAACCTCATTAGTTAGAGGCCTACCTTCACTTACTTCAAGCGCGTTAAATACGGTTGTGTTTGCTATTTCGGTAAGTGCTTCTTGCGTAAAAAATCCCTGATGCCCCGTTACTAATACGTTTTTAAAGCTCACTAAGCGCGAGAATATATCGTCTTGGTTTATTTCGTCGCTGTGGTTTTTAAAAAAAAGCTCCGATTCTTGCTCGTAAACGTCGAGTCCCAGGTAACCTAGCTTTTTAGTTTTAAGCGCGCTAATACACGCGTTACTATCAAGCAATGCACCGCGAGAAGTGTTAATGAGCATAACGCCGGTTTTCATTTTACTAAATGCCTCATCATTTATTAAATGATGAGTTTGCTCGTTCAGTGGGCAATGTAAAGAAATCACATCGCTTTGGCTAAGCAAGGTGTCTATATCGGTAATTGTATAATTGCCAGGTTGCGCGTATGGGTCGCACACTAATACTTTAGCGCCAAAGCCATTTAAAATGTTACACAGCGCAAGGCCAATTTTACCGCAACCTACAATACCCACGGTTTTATTGTGCAAGTTAAAACCAAGCAATCCGTTTAAATCAAAGTTGTCTTCGCGTACGCGGTTATACGCTTTATGGGTTTTACGGCTAAGTGTTAGCATAAGTGCAATACAATGCTCGGCTACTGCTTCTGGGCTGTAAGCCGGTACGCGTAATACTTTAATTTTATGTGCTTTTGCTGCAGGTAAATCAACGTTATTAAATCCTGCACAACGCAGTAAAATAGTATTTATGCCTTGGCTTGCCAATTGTTCAATAACCGTGTCGTTTACGGTGTCGTTTACAAATACACATATGGCATCAAACCCGCTTGCTAAAATAGCCGTTTGTTCGCTCAGGGCTTGCTCAAAATACGTTATTTTTATATCACGGTGATCGCGTGTACTTTGTTTAAAAAAAGGCAGTTCGTACTTTTGTGTACTAAAAAAAGCAATGTTCATGGTAATAGCCTCGACGCTTAAAAAGTATCAATACAATAAACTACTTTATAAACCTGTGCTTTAGTAACACGCATTTTATTGATTTAAATTAAGCCTTAGCTGGCGTAAACAAAGG
>NZ_JACJDN010000611.1:0-2362 GCF_014163565.1 Pseudoalteromonas sp. SR45-5
CAGCTTAGTGCTGCCAAAAAATTTGACTTATGATACCCTCCCAGCCCGTTTCGAGCCAGTTCTTAAAGGGGCAGTAAATGCTAAACAATAAAAAAAATTGTATTAAATTAGGCATAACACAAAACTGCATTGACGTTTTTGCGCATTTTTCACATTTGCCTTATGCAATTCTATTAGATTCTGCAAATAGTAATCATATAAACAGCCGTTTTGATATTGTTGCTATTGAGCCGCAAAGTACCCTTGAAGTAAAAAATAATAAAAGCTTTTTAAATAATATAGAAAGTAGTGATAACTGCTTTGAAATTATGAATAATGAGCTTTCGCATCTTGCTAAAACAAAAGCCGATTACGATTTACCCTTTAACGGCGGCTGGCTTGGCTACTTTGGCTACGACTTAGGGCGTACAATTGAAAACATCCCCACTCGTGCTATTGAAGATATTAATCTTCCCCAAATGGCTATTGGCCTTTACTTAGATGCCCTTATTTACGACAAGCAGCAACAAAGCTGGTTTTATGTATCGCAGCCAAACACCGATCGATTAGCGCTTTATGAGCAATACTTAAATACACACGCTAACTCCCAAGTTAATACGCAGTCCTTTGCCCTAAACAGCGACTGGCAATCAAATATGAGCGAAACGGAATACGCTGCAAAGTTTGCCCAAATTGAGGAGTATCTAAAAAGTGGCGATTGTTACCAAATTAATTTAGCGCAGCGCTTTAACGCTCAGTTTGAAGGCTCCCCTTGGGCGGCTTATATTAAACTGCGTGAGGCAAATAAAGCGCCATTTTCGAGCTTTATAAATCACCCTCAAGGGGCAATTTTATCAATTTCCCCTGAGCGCTTTATATCTGTAAATAATAACGTTGTAGAAACCAAACCTATTAAAGGCACTCTGCCGCGAAAAGCGGATGCGCTGGAGGATCAACGCCAAGCCCAAATACTCGCAGCATCAGCTAAAGATCGCGCTGAAAATGTCATGATTGTTGATTTACTGCGTAACGACTTAGGCAAAGTGGCAAAACCTGGCAGCGTCCACGTCCCTTCCCTTTTTGCTATTGAAAGCTTTCCGGCAGTGCATCATTTAGTAAGCACGGTAACCTCAGAACTTGATGAAGGCAAAACAGCGGTCGATCAGTTAAAAGCGGCTTTTCCGGGTGGCTCAATCACCGGTGCGCCCAAAATTAGAGCGATGGAAATAATTGAAGAACTAGAACCACATCGCCGCAGCATTTATTGTGGTTCAATTGGTTATTTAAGTGCATGTGGAAATATGGATACGAGTATCACTATTCGTACCTTGGTGTGCCACAAAGCGCAAATTTACTGCTGGGCAGGTGGCGGAATAGTAGCTGATTCTAAAGTCGAATTGGAATATCAAGAAACTTACGATAAAGTAAATAAAATCCTCCCTTTATTAAAACAGTAGGTCGCTTTGAATAGTGAACACATTATGGCGCGGTTTCTGTTAAGCCCTACAGCTGCGCCAAACCAGTTAAAAGACACGCGTAAAAAACGTGCTAGCGCTGTTATGCTGCCAATTATTGATATAGATAATCATGCACATATTTTACTGTGTAAACGCCCTACTTATTTACACCATCACCCTGGGGAGATTTGTTTGCCCGGAGGTAAGTTTGAAGTAAGCGACATTACCCTTCGCACCACAGCCCTTCGCGAACTAAAAGAAGAGCTAAATATTGCCCAAAGCAACGTTAATGTATTAGGTCATTTACCTGAGTATTCAACATTAACGGGTTTTAGTATTAGCCCCTATGTGGGTTTACTTAATAAAGGCACCACCTGGGAAAATGACTATAATGAAGTACAAGCGAGCTTTTTACTCTCGGTCACTGAGTTAAATAACGAAGCTAATTGGCAACCCTTACCTTTTCAACGATTTGGGAAAACGGTTATTTTGCAAGGTTTTAAAACGCCACATGGTTTACTTTGGGGTGCGACTGCAAGCATTATAAAAAACTTTACAAAGCAACTCGCCTTACCAGTTTAAATCTTCGTTATTAGTAGTTACACAATCACAATTCCACGTTATCATGCTCGACCGTTCAAAGAGCAGCTTCGTGCTGATAAAACAAAGTAGAGACACACATTATGATCAGTGCATTTGATATGTTTAGCATTGGTATTGGCCCTTCGTCATCACACACCGTTGGCCCAATGCGCGCATCACGCTTATTTGTTAATGACCTACAAGAACAACAATTATTAGCAAATGTTACCGATATTAAAGTAGAGCTTTATGGCTCTTTGGGACAAACAGGTGTTGGCCATGGATCGGGTAAAGCCGTAATTCTTGGTTTAGCCGGTTATGACCCTGAAACTATAGATGCCGAT
>NZ_JACJDN010000612.1:0-2359 GCF_014163565.1 Pseudoalteromonas sp. SR45-5
AAGTAACAGCAGCGGGTGTATTTGCTGATATTTTAAAAACACTATCGCGCTAGGAGCTCGTTATGATTGAAGTATATGCTCCGGCGTCTATTGGTAATTTTGCAGTGGGTTTTGATGCACTTGGCGCAGCGCTTGCGCCAATTGATGGTAGTTTATTAGGCGATGTAGCCGTTGTAAGTGCAGCACCAAGTGACGAATTTATTTGCACTGGCGACTACGCTCACAAGTTACCAAGTGATGCGAATGAAAACTTAGCGTACCAGTGTTTAGTACATTTTAGAGCGCATGTTGCGCCTGATATGCCAAGCGTAAAGCTCGAGCTTAAAAAGAATTTACCAATTGGATCTGGACTTGGTTCTAGTGCATGCTCGGTCGTGGCTACCTTTGCTGCCCTTGATAAGTTTGCACAAACTAACTTAAGTCAGGTTGAGCTTATTGAGCTTATGGCTGACTTTGAAGCTGTAGTGAGCGGTGGTCGTCATTACGACAACATCACGCCATGCTATTTAGGTGGTTTGCAATTAACAGGTGATTTAATCCCTGATAAATCGATTGCACTGCCTGTTGATGAAAATTGGTACTACGTTGCTGCGTTCCCTGGTTTTTCACTCAACACTGCAAAAGCGCGCTCGGTTTTACCAAAAGAGTTGAGCATGCATGCAAGTGTTGAGTTTGCACAGCGTTTATCGGCATTTAGTAGCTTACTGTTGACTAATCGTTTTGACGATGCACTGAGCATAATGAAAGATGAAATAGCAGAACCTTACCGCGCACCGCTTATTAAAGGTTTTAGTGAAGCCAAAGCAAGCTTACCAGCGTTGGGCGCTGAAATAGTGAGTATTTCGGGCGCAGGACCTACCTTGTTTAGTGTATGTAAAACACTTGAAGCTGCAAAGCAATGCGCGCAGTGGTTAGAGGCAAATTACATTAACGAGCAAGGCTTTTGCCACATTTGTAAATTAGATAACGACGGCACGCGTCAATTAACAGTTTTATAGGATAGGTAGTCATGCAATTACATAATTTAAAAGATAGCTCACAAAAAGTGTCGTTCGTTGAAGCCGTAAAAACAGGTTTGGGTCGTAATCAAGGTGTGTTTTTCCCTGAATCCCTTGCCCCACTGTCCGATGTTGATGCATTGCTTGATATGGACTTTGTTACACGCAGTGGCAAAATATTATCTCACCTAATTGGTGATGAGCTGCCAAGCGAGACTGTGGCACAAATGGTTAAAAATGCATTTAACTTTCCAGTTAAACTGGTGGAAGTTGAAGAGAATACGTACTGCTTAGAGTTGTTTCATGGTCCTACGCTTGCGTTTAAAGACTTTGGTGGTCGCTTTATGGCTGAGTGTTTAGCGCAATTTAATAAAGATGAAAAAGTAACTATTTTAACCGCAACATCGGGCGATACTGGTGCAGCCGTTGCACATGCTTTTTATAACAAGCCGAATATCGATGTTGTCATCTTATATCCTAAAGGCAAAATTTCACTTGCTCAGCAAAAGCTATTTACTACGTTAGGTAACAATATTCATTGTTATGCAGTTGATGGCAGTTTTGATGATTGCCAAGAGTTGGTTAAAAATGCCTTTTTAGATGAAGAAGTTAAATCAACACTTGGGCTTAATTCTGCTAATTCAATTAATATTAGCCGTTTAGTTGCTCAGGTTTGTTATTACTTTGAGGCCATTGCACAACTACCAAAAGAAAAACGCGCAACAGCGCATATATCAGTGCCAAGTGGCAACTTTGGTAATGTATGTGCTGCAATGATTGGTGCGGTTATTGGCTTACCTGTAGGTAAATTAAGTGCAACAACCAACCAAAATGATACTGTGCCGCGCTTTATGCTTGATAAAACCTGGACGCCAAACGCAACACTTGAGTCGCTTTCAAATGCAATGGATGTAAGTAAGCCAAACAACTGGCCGCGTGTGCAAACAATGTTAGATAATAACTGGTTTAGCTACGATAACTTTTATTCAACTAGCGTAAACGAGGAAGACACCCAATCGGTGATGAAAAAAATTCAACAAACGGGTTATGTTGCAGAGCCTCACACTGCTATTGCGTACCAAGGTCTTGTTGAAAATCGAGCGCCAGGGGCCGCGGGTATCTTTTTAGCAACCGCTCATCCTGCTAAGTTTAAAGAAAGCGTAGAGGGTATTTTAAATATTGAATTAGGTATGCCAAAACCACTTAGCGACGCACTAGCAAAACCATGCCTAGCAAGCGATATAAAGGCCGATTACGACGCATTACGTACAGAAATACTTGCTAAACTTGGCTAAGTTAATTAATTCAAAAAGGCGGTTAAGCCGCCTTTTTTTTATAACTTTAGGCTTTTAAATCTAGTG
>NZ_JACJDN010000613.1:0-2346 GCF_014163565.1 Pseudoalteromonas sp. SR45-5
CCAAATCAGGAAAACTACCGTTATTTAGTCCTTCGAAACAGTCATTTAGCGGGTTTGATAATGCTTCTGTGTTTACCGAAGTAAAAGAATCATCATAGTAAGTGCCCCAAAAGCCAATTTGCTCAATATCACGTTGCATTATGTTAATTGCAAGGCGTCCTGATTCTTGAAGTTCACCAATAGTCATCGTATCTTTAGTGGTTACTTTCATACCTATATAGGTAAACATAACGCCGCCTAAAATTAACCCACCAATAAATAATGAAATCATCATTTCTACAAGTGTAAAACCTTTTTGCTTCATGTTAGCTCCTAAGGTAAATATAACTAGTTAAAACAACTAAACGGCGCTTTTTATCAGCCGTTCCACACTTGATGTCTCCAGTCGTACTATTTGCATTAAACTCTTGACGCCCTTGCCAAGATACAACGACCTCTAAATTAAATGCTTTACCACCTGTACCTGCAACTGCAGTAGCCGCAATACATACAGTTGCGTCATCTAAAGAGCCTGTGTTTTCCCTTGCTTTTATAGCTCTTTTCCATTGCTCAAGGTCTAGGGCTGCAACTTGCGCTGCGCTACAAGTGCTTGTAAAACACGTCTGTGAGGTTTTAGTTGAGGCTTCGCTATTAAATGTTTGGGTATATAGGCTAGCTATTTGCGGGGTATCGTTAGCACGGATACGCTGCACAATATCATTACCAAGTGCAACTGCAGCAGCACGCTGCATAGAATCAAAGCTTGCTTGCTTTGCTTTTGCTTGCAAAGCAACTGCGCCTAAAAGGCCAAAACTAAGAATAATAAATGCAATTAGCACTTCAATCAGAGTGAAGCCTCTTTGCACTTTTACGTGAGGTGATTGCATAATAAAACCAAATAAAAATTATCTGATTTTAAGTTTATGTTATTTATTTGAGGAATCAATGAGGACTAAGACAAGCGGTTATATTTGTTGATAAACGGTTAATTAAACCTGTTTATTCAATAACACCGTTGATAATTAAGACTCAAATGTATTTAAATCAAGGGGAGGTTAATTGCAAGGTAAGCCTAAAGCGAATTTTTTACTAATTTAAGCTCACGGCGGCTCACTGGCAATAACTCACTGCACCCTTGTAGCTCAATCATATGATTGCCATTCGCTTTTGAATGCAAAGCAATTACTTTTTGTTTATTAACCAATGTATTGCGATGAATTCGCAAAATATGTGTAGGAAATTGTAACTCTAATTGTTTTAGACTTTGTTCAAGTAAAGCTTCTCCACCACAGAATATCATTTTGGTATACTTTTCTTCGGCACTAAAATACAAAACATCATTTATATCAACACTGCGTAGAGTACCAGCTAGCTGATAAGAGATTTTTACATTTTGTTGTTTTTGAATATGTACTTTATTTAAGCGCCCGACTTGCTTAAGCACCTTTTGCAATGATTGCTCTGAAATAGGTTTAACTAAATAACCTGCAGCGCTTAATTGTAAAGCATCGAAGGCATGCTCAGGGTGAGCAGTTATAAAAACAATAGCAGGAGGTAGAGTTAAACTATTGAGCTCATTAGCAACTTGTAAACCATTCATACCGGGCATATCAACATCTAAAAAAATCAAATCCGGCGTTTGCTTTTTAGCAAGTACCAGAGCTTCATTACCATTACTTGCCTCGCCTTGTACAACTATGCTTTTATCATGTGCCAACAAACGAATTAAGCGCGATCTCGCAAGAGGTTCATCATCAACAATGAGTACGTTCATACACTGCCCTCAATTAACTTAGGGATCACAACCTTGACCCTAAACACATCATTTTTATTAGTAATTGTTAGCTGCGCTTTATTTTTATAATAAATATTTAATCGCTGGCGAATATTTTCAAGCGCCATGCCGTTATTAGGCCTAGTTTGAGCATTAGAAATTGTTATTGGGTTAGAAACAATCATGGTTATATAGCCGGTAGTAATATGTAGCTCTACTTTTATTTCTGCACCATGCTCACTTGTTTCAACACCGTGGCATACTGCATTTTCAATTAATGGCTGCAGGGTTAAACAAGGAATGCTCAATGCAGGTAGTTCATTAGGTATTTGCCAATCAACGCTTAAGCGATTACCGAAACGCCATGTTTCAAGTGCTATATATTGCTTACTCAGCGTTATTTCATCGTCAAGAGATACATTTTTTCCTGAGTGCATTGCTGCCTGCGATAAGGCGGCTAATGCTAAAATAGCCTGCTCTGCCGCATCGGCATCATGATGAGTAAGCTCTGCAGCGGTGTTTAAACTATTATATAAAAAATGAGGACGTATTCTAGCTTGCAAGGCATCAAGCTCAGCTCGAGAAAGCGCTTT
>NZ_JACJDN010000614.1:0-2337 GCF_014163565.1 Pseudoalteromonas sp. SR45-5
TTCATTGCCGCCTAGAACTTCTTCTGGCTCTTTATCAAAGATATTGTTCATACCACCGGTAACACGAAGTGCATCATTGATGTTATAGCTCATAGAAATATCATGGTAAATAACGTTATCTGTGCTAAACGACTCACCGTAGTAATCGCCGTCCATACCACGGAGAAAACGTGCATTATAAAGCACATTAAATGCATCAGTTATATCGTAGCTTACAGATAGATTAGATTTAATTTTAGAGTATCCACCGATGTTGCCATCAATAGTGCCAGTGTAATTAATGTCATCTTCTTCAAACTTGATTAAATAAGTTGTATCAAGGTTTATACGATAGTTATCTGCAGAGTAGCTAATATTCCAATCAACACCTGATGTTTCTTGAGAACCTACGTTAGTTAGTGCTGAACTTAGGTTAGATAAGTCACCAGATTGTGTGATGTTTACTGATGAACATGATTCTGAGTCACCTGCAAAACAGCTATTCATTTCGTTTTGAACATCTAAGCGAGTAATCGCATTAGTAATATCAAACTTCCAGTAATCTAGAGTTGTTGATAAGCCGTCAGCTACTTCCCAAACCATACCAAAAGTGAAAGAGCGACTTTCTTCGGCTTTAAGATCGTTATCACTTGTGTAGTTTACAAGTATTTGAGCATCTTGTTCGTTGCCCCATGGATCAGCTAGGTAATCGTACGAACCTGAGTTACCACCAAACAGTTCTGATACGTTTGGTGCTCTAAAGCCAGTAGCTAATACAGAACGAACCATAAACTCTTCAGTTACATTCCACGTTGCACCAAGTTTCCACGTTGTTTCGCCACCAAAGGTAGAGTAGTTATCGTAGCGAGCAGCACCTTCAAGGGTAACAGTCTCTAATACCGGCATAGATGTTTCAAAGTAGATAGACTGTACTGAGAAATCACCTTCAGTTGGATCTTGTTGTGCAGCTGTGCTCTCACCAAGCTGAGTAATTAGATCTGGTGTGTAGT
Organism: Pseudoalteromonas sp. SR45-5; assembly: GCF_014163565.1. Classification (NCBI taxonomy): domain Bacteria; kingdom Pseudomonadati; phylum Pseudomonadota; class Gammaproteobacteria; order Alteromonadales; family Pseudoalteromonadaceae; genus Pseudoalteromonas; species Pseudoalteromonas sp. SR45-5. The sequence continues at coordinate 990 of NZ_JACJDN010000614.1, forward strand.
AACCACTTTCAAAGCGGTTTTCTACACCGATTGCGTAACCAATATCACTTTCTGTTACTGCACTATAACCAGCTGAAAGAATAAATTGCTCGTTACCACCTTCGTTTGACTCAGTATAAATTGAATCGTTAGATGTTAATAAGCTACGATCTAAAGCATCACCGCTAAACCAAAGAGCTTGGTTTGCATAAATGCTTTCTTCAACTCGACTTGCATTAATTGAGTTTTGAACTTTATCTTTTGAGTCATTACGACCGTAAGTTGCACTTACATCCCAGCTTGCATCGTTATCTAATAAACCTTGTAAAGCAACAGATACACGGTAAGTGTCAGTTTCTTGCTCATAAATACGAGGACCAGCATCAACCATTCTTCTTCTGTACTCTAAAGAGTCAGCAAGATCGCCTGTATCTGCGTCACGGAAGCTATCTGTGTAAGTTGAATCCAAGCTAGAAGTACTTAAATCAATACTTGCTGGTTGTGGTGCAAGTTGTTGGTTAGATTCACGACGTGTATACATCAAATCAACATTAAATGTAGTGTCTGAGTCTAGCTCTTTGTCAAAACTAGTAAATAAGCTGTATAGCTCATTAGGTGTTTGAGCATAGCTTGATGTTGTGAAATCGTATGAAGTAGTTCTATCTGCAAAAACACCATTACCCTGGTAAGTTCTGCCGCCCAGTGTTCCTTCAGGGATAAATGAAGACTCGCCAGGCTCTACAAAACGACGATCCGACTGAATTACTTCACCACGGTTTGAGTATTGAGCACCAACAACTAAGTTGCCATCGGCAATATTCATTCCGTGTAATAAACTAACACCGTAATTATTGCCATCACCTTTTGTAGTGCGGCTGCCTTCAACGTTAAGCTCTGAACCTTCAAAATCTTTCTTTGTTATGATGTTAACAACACCAGCAATAGCATCAGAGCCATATACTGCAGACGCGCCGTCTTTTAAGATTTCTATAGATTTGATCATTGCTACAGGAATGGTATTTAAATCAACAGAAGAATCTGCGCCGGTTCCTGAAGAAACCATACGACGACCATTTAATAATACCAGTGTACGTTGCGAGCCCATACCACGTAGGTTGACTGTCGCAGAACCACCTGAACCATTATTACTTGAAGCGCCTAAGCTAATACCAGCAGCTGATGGCTGAGTAGAAAGTATGTCAGCAACCGATGTGAAACCACTTTTTGCAATGAAGTCATCACCGATAACTGTGATTGGGCTTGATGTTTCCATATCAGTACGATTAATGCGAGAGCCAGTTACCTGAATTTTTTCAATTGATGTAGCTGCTTCGTCAGCCGCTAAAACTTGCACACTTGAGAACATTGG
>NZ_JACJDN010000615.1:0-2335 GCF_014163565.1 Pseudoalteromonas sp. SR45-5
TATGGCGCATCAACTAAAATCGTCAATTACAACCGTACTTTTTAATAAACGAACGCATAATGTTGAGTTAATGCACCGCTTTTATTTACATGATACCGAACATGCCGTAGGAACATTATTTGAAGGCAAAATCGATATTATTAGCAATAAAGCCGATCAGCAACGTTTTGCTAAATATGTTGAATCGCATGTTGCTCTACAAACATTAAGTGGTGAACCTTTACCACTTAACTTTGTGGGAGCACAAGTTGATGGTAAGTTTTTTTGGGTTTACCAAGAAGCACCAATTCCTGAAAACATTGAAGGAATTAAAATGAGCAATGGCGCGCTTCGTGATTTATGGCCATCTCAGGTAAATATGGTAAACGTTGAGGGCAAAGGTAAGATTAAAACTTTAAACTTTGCACAAGATGATACTTGGCTCGAAGCCCGCTTTGAGCAAAATTAACAGTTAAAACTTCCCCAACCAACGCGCACTGCAGTTAATGTGCGCGTTTTCTTCATACGTTTAAACTGCGTTCATTTTTGATCTGGTATATGTAAATTTACGTAAAAATTGGTAGTTCAATTTGTATATTTACCATTTTTTGCGCATGCTACAACTACCAATTATATTTACTGTATTATCAATAGATTGATAGTAGTGCAAATAAATAATTTAAATATAGTTAGTTTCATTTATCCCTTTAGCTATAACTGGCTTGGGCATAAGCAGTAGAGAATTTTATGTTTAAATTTTATTTAGTAATAACTAAATTCAGGGAATGATATGACTACTCAGGTTGAGGCTATTTTTGGAGTGATTTTTGATTTAGATGGAACATTAGTTTCATCCGAACTAGATTTTGCATTAATAAAGGCCCAAATAGGTTGCCCTTGCGAGCAAGACTTACTTGATTACATTGCTCAGTTGCCCTCACCGTATATGCGTGAAGAGGCAATGAATATAGTTCACCAACACGAATTAATAGATGCACAACATGCCAGTATATTACCTGGTGTGAGTGAAGCTATTCATGCTTTAAAGTCTAAAAATATTCCGATGGCGATTGTTACTCGCAATTTTGATAAAGCAGCGGCAATGAAATTACAAAATAATCCACTCCCTATCAGCACAGTTTTAACGCGAAGCGATGCCCCAGCAAAGCCAGATCCCAGCGCTTTAAATGCCATTGCTACACTTTGGAACATTAACGCCAGAAATTTACTTTATGTAGGCGATTACCTTTACGACATTCAAGCTGCGCACAATGCAAATATGCGCGCGTGTTTATACGCTCCAGAGTCAACGCCTGCTTATGCCGATCAGGCAGATTACGTTTTACATGACTTTGTTGAATTAGTGACATTAGTTGAGAGTTATTCTGAAAAAATAGAGTTATGTTAAATAGCATGCCATTTGATTTATTCTGAAATGAGTATGTAGTTATAAAAGTTTTTATTAATCAAGTTTTGCCCATTGCGGAGCTAGCCCAATACGTTTTGAATTGGTAAAATACCGCAAAACGTAACGTATTCATTAGGGGCACAAAATGGGCAGAGCATTTGTAGTTCGTCAAAGTTCTATGATCAAAACAGCCAATGCAAAAACAAAAGTAAACTCAAAGTACGGCAAAGAGATTTACGTTGCAGCAAAAAGTGGTGTTCCCGATCCCGAAGTAAACCAAACACTTCGCCGTCTAATCGAAAAAGCTAAAAAAGACCAAGTACCCGCACACGTTATCGAAAAAGCAATTGAAAAAGCAGCCGGTGGCGCAGGAGAAGATTACTCTGTTGCCCGTTATGAAGGCTATGGCCCTGGTAACTGCATGGTTATTGTTGACTGTTTAACTGACAATCCGAACCGTACTATCAAAGATGTACGTTTACCATTTACTAAAACAGACTCAAAAATTGGTACTCCTGGCTGTGTAGCGCATATGTTTGATCATTATGCGGTACTTGGCTTTGCAGGCGATGACGATGAAGTCGTATTAGAAGCATTAATGATGGCTGATGTTGATGTAAGCGATGTTGAAGCCGAGGATGGTAAAATATCAGTATTTGCACCGCCAACAGAATACTTTAAAGCTAAAACTGCCCTTGAAGACGCATTTGAAGGCATTAACTTTGAAGTAGACGAAATTACGTTTATTCCTCAAGTTAATATTGAAATTGAAGACGAAGAAGTTATTGCTAACTTTGATAAGTTTATAAATATGCTTGAAGATTGTGACGATGTACAAAATATTTATCACAATGCCATTGTAAAAAATTAAACGCAAACGGTTAAAAGCTTTAAAAAGCGTGTTTTGTGTATGCAAAACACGCTTTTTTACGTTTAAATAAATGTTAG
>NZ_JACJDN010000616.1:0-2334 GCF_014163565.1 Pseudoalteromonas sp. SR45-5
AAATGAACGACCCTGCCCAGCAAGTTGTTCAAACCCGTTGCTGCTATCTTGTTTAAGTGCTGCAATACTTACGCCGCCTAGTGGGAGTTGGTAGTACTCATCAAACACGTTACTCACTTCTGCGCTTAGCGTTAATGAATCCCATGTGGCTTTAGAGCTTAAATTAACCAAGCTGTAGCTGTCTGTTTGGTTTTCAAAACGATTATTATCTACACGGCTTTTATTATCGACCCACTGCCAAGATAATGCGTTTTCAAACCGACCCATTTGCTGGCTAATACCTAGCTGGGTCTGCAGTGGTTTAATTTGATAAAGCGGCTGGTTAGTATCGTCGCGCTTGCCTCTCGTATTAGTAACATTAGCGTGTAACTGCCAGTTACCTAAGTCCTTAGATTCATAAATGTTGGCTGTTAAATCTATTTTTGCACCATACAAAATGGCATCTACATTAGTAAACTGCAAAATATTACGCGCTGTGTTGTCCAAGTCATAACTATTGAAGCTTCTTACAATATCAGCATCAATATAATCATTCACATCTGTATACCAAACATTGGTGCTTAAACGCCAACGGTCATCTTTAGCCGATTTAATATAAGTAGCACTTAAAGTATGCGCTGTTTCAACGTCTAAATCAGGGTTACCAATATAGCCATTACCATCGCCATACCAACCAATCATGGTGGTTGCCATATTACTTACGCCCCAGCTGTATCGCTCGTATAAATTAGGCGCGCGGTTTTTACGGGCAAGACCAAATTGCAGCTCATCATAATTTGTTATTTGGTAGTTAATTAAAAAGTTAGCATCAACTATAGTGTCGGTTTTATCTCTGTCGCCAGCATTAAAGTTCTGTGCAGCAATGCTATTATCTGTAGACGTATCGCTCATGGTCATACTTTCCACACCCCCCATGTCGCTCATATCGCCCATATCCATCATGCTCATACCGTCGTTGTAAGGCTGAACCTCACCTACTTGGGTATTAACACTTTCAATACGTACGCCTGCATTTAACCATAACTTGGTATTTATTTGGCTCTCAAATTCAGCAAATGCCGCTATGCGCTCTCGTTTACCGTTATTTATATTTACGTAATCGTCTGGTCCCATCATGGTTGAGCCTTCAATACCTGGCCACCAATCATCAATGCTGTAATTGTAATATTCTTGAGCGAGTAAAATACTGCTGTTTTTATTAAGCGCAATACGCCATTTAAGCTGCGTACTTATATCTTGTGCATCGGTTTTCATTGGCATCATGCCTGTTTTTTCTTCACTGAAAAAACCCATTTCGTGCTTTACGCTATGCCAGTTAACTTGCCCTTCAAGCTCGCTGTTTTCAAAGGAGCGTTTGTATTGAGCTATTGCACCGTAGCTGGTGTTATAGGTCATATCCATATACTGATTTGCAAATCCCTGATATGGGATTTTTTGATGCGTTAGCTTTATAACTAATTGCTGTTTATCATCGCGCATAGCTGCGGTTAAACTATGATTTTGTGCTCGATACAATGTATCTAATACTACATCGCCGTTACCGTCTTCATAACTATCTGCGTCACTAAACGAACCCTGATAATTAAGGCTAAGCGTGTCACTTGCTAAACGTGCACCAACGCCAAGCTTACGTCCGTTATCAACACTACTGTACTTTGCTGACACATAACCTGAGTGCCAACCTAATTCATTGCTATCGCTATACTGTGGTGAAATAGAATTAACGCTTATTACACCGGCAATATTATCGCCGCCCGTGCTTACAGGCGATACGCCTGCAACCACATTGTAAGACGTAATTTGATTAGCCGAGATATACGACAGTGGCGGGTTCATGTGATTAGCGCATGCAGCGGTTACATCTGCGCCATCAATTAACACTTTAACTCTGTCGCCCATTAAACCATTTAAAATAGGGAGGTTAGATACGCCGCCCGCAGCTGAAAAGTCGACACCTAAATCACTTAATAACGATTCTGACGAACCAAGTGCTAAATGCTTATTTTGAGCATGTCCGTGTACTTCAATTACTTCTAAAGACGTATCGTCGGCAAATGCAAAAGTAGATAGCACACCGCTAATAAAAAGTGCGACAGGGGAAAGTAAGTAAGTTTTTTGAGTTTTGCTTTTATAAACCATTGTTAATTTATGCCACTGTAATAATTGGCGTAATTATAGTGTGAACTGCAAAAGCAAAAGCGCGACATATTGTCGCACTTTATCAAATTAGCATGATCTTAAGTGCTTTTATTAAACGAATCGACCTAGGTTTAATTAAAAAATTGGAGTGAAAATTTTAACTATTTTATTAATTTTTGACTAATGGCAGAACAT
>NZ_JACJDN010000617.1:0-2330 GCF_014163565.1 Pseudoalteromonas sp. SR45-5
AGTGGCTACTTAGTAGCTCTTCTGTTTTGATTAGTTTATTTTTTTCTATGTTTTTAATTTCATTAGTTAAATACAGCAATTCGTTTTCTATGCCTGTAAGCACTACATTTACAGAAAAAGTGTAGCTACGGGTGAGTAATACAAGTTGGTTATAAGCTTGTTTTAAGCTTGTTGTTTTATTGGAGAGGGATTCATTTATTACAGAGGTGCTCGTTAGTTTTTTATGTAAGTGATTTAAGTTTTGTTTTACATTTTGTGCTTCATCAAAATTAGGTTTATAGAGGTAGCTTATAATTGCATGTTTTAAATTACTTATTGTGAGTAAAACATCGTTAAAAATAACTTTATTATCATTGTTTGAAGACCCTTCTAAATCACTAATTGTTACTTGTAAGTCATCAATAGGTTGTTTGAACTGAGTAATGTAAAGGTGTTCGCGTTTTTGTCTGTTTACGACAACTTGGCCAAATGTATCTTGGTAATTATTTAAATACTCGCCAAGGCGTATTAGTGAGTTTTGATACTCAGGGGTCTGGTTTTGAGTGTTTGTTTTTAGCTGCTCGAGATTTAGATTTGCCTTATTTAAGTAAAAATTAAATTTGGTAATCGTATTTTCATTTGCATTGTCAATAAATGAAACTGCATGCCCTTGCAGGGAAATAATATCGTTTTCTAAGTTAGTTACAGCTTCACTTTGAATAAGCGCGTTATGTTGCGATTTTTGCAAGTTAAGTAAAGACGTTTGCGAATAGTTAAACAAATAGCTCTGTAAAAGAAGTAATCCAATCAGCGAACACAGAGCTAATATTATTTTTGATTTAATTGAGTTTATTATCATTATCGGCTAATCAACTCATACCATTTTTGCAGGCTGTAGTCATAGGTTGGCATAACTGTATTCCACACTGCTACATTACTAAAGCGTTTATGGTAACTACCGCCATTACGTTGCCCACCTGCTTTTACAGCTACGTCGCCATTGGTATTTAATAAATCTATGTTTGTTGCTTTTCCACCGTACCAGTAATCCCATTCAGACTGAGATAGGAGTAGTTTAGAGCGCTGCGGGTTACTAATGTAATAACCTTGGCGAGCAATAAATGCACCAGGCCAGCCTGAAAGCCACCAATTCATATAATCGTAAGCTGCATCTTTTGCGCTACTTTGTATTTGTGACGATAAACACATAACACCATGCCAGCCTCGGTAGCCTTCTTTTGGCGCGGCAAATCGTACATTAATATTTTGGCTGTTTAATGCAGAAACTGCAGGCGAAAACATGCTTTCTATATGGGCTCGCTTACTTCTCATAAATTCAATCGACTCAGGAACCGAATTCCAATAGCCACTAAAGTGACCTTGGCGTTTAAAGTCGAGTAATATACTAAACAACCTATCAAGTTCTGGGCGGGTCATTGCACCTATATTGTTAAATTTTATAAGTCCTTTACTTTGTGCTGCTAGGGCTAGGTCAAATAATCCAATGGTAGGCGCATTTACAATAGCTACTTTACCTCTGTTCTCGTCATCAAGCAGCCAACTCCAGCTTTCTGTTTCGTATGCTATACCTGGCTTAATAAAGTCGGTGTTGTAACCAAAAGAGTCAACATTATGCACATAAGGTAAAAAGCTAAGATGATCGCTTTCTTGTGCGCTTAATGTGCCATCGGGTTGAACATTTAATAATTTATAGGGGGCATCACCTGCACCAATACTTGCAGTTTCGGTTAGTTTTCCCGTTTTAGTAAGTGGATTTATCTCGTTAAAGTAGGTGAGTCGTTTTTTTTCTATTGGCTGAATGGAACCTGCATCCCAAAGCACATTAATGCTGTCTGACCATTGTTCGTATAAATCAAAGGAGCTAGGGTCCATTGATGCCTTTTGCAAAACAGCAGCGCTGCCTGCGGGAGTAAATTCTATATTAATACCCAAGTCACTCATCGCTTGCTTGCGGATAGCCTCTTGGAGTGTTACATGCGTACCAAGCACTCTTAATGTGACTTTTTTTCGGGCAAAAACATAAGGCGCATGTGTTATTGCACCAGCTGTTAAACCTATTGCAGCTAGCTTTTTTAGCGTTGAACGCTTAGGGTTGTCCATGTTAAGCCTAAAGTACTAATGTGTGACATTATGTATAGCTAAGAACTTGTAAAGACACAAGTTGAATGGATAAATTTAAAATTATATAGAATGAAAAATTAGAATATTAGGGTGTCAAAAAATAATAAAAACAGTGGAAAAATAGAAGAGTAGAACGAATTTGAAAAGGAGTAGGAAAGTGGTGGAGCTAAGCAGGATCGAACTGCTGACCTCCTGCGTGCAAGGCAGGC
>NZ_JACJDN010000618.1:0-2325 GCF_014163565.1 Pseudoalteromonas sp. SR45-5
ATTTGATGTTGTTACAGTATGTAGCGATATGATTAGCTCTTTAGCGTTACAAGGGCAACGAAAGGGTCTTGAAGTATTTTTAGATACTAAAGATGTAGTAGACAGAATGGTTATTGGCGACAGCCATCGACTTAAACAAATTTTAATTAACCTAGTTAATAATGCGTTTAAATTTACTCATAGAGGTGAAGTAAGTTTAACTGTTGGCTCTAAGTACATTACTGACTCAAAGTTATTAATGAGCTTTACAATAAAAGATACCGGAATTGGTATAGCGCCTGAAAACATAGACAAACTATTTGAAGTGTTTACACAAGAAGATTCAAGTACAACCCGTCATTTTGGTGGTACAGGCTTAGGCTTATCTATATGTAAAAAACTTGCTCAGTTAATGGGTGGTAATATTACGGTTATAAGTGAAAAGGGTGCTGGTAGTACCTTTACCGCAACGGTTGAGCTACATGTTGCACAAGAGAAAAAACTAAACACAGGTATTGAGCTTGCTACAAGTATTAACGTAGCGGCATTAATAGCGCGCGATAACGTTTATAAAAACGTGTGCGATTTATTGCTACTAACCTGTAAAGTAAATGCAGAAAACATTGTAAGACTCGACTACTTTAGTGAGCATAAAGAGTTTGAGGCTGACTTATTATTGATTGACGATGAGCATCCTCAAATTGATGCCCTTATTGATTATTGTAAACAGTTTAATAAAAAGTACGTCTTAATTTTACGCGACATGGTGACCGATAAACCGACTAAAATGATATTACCTGAGGGTAGCCACATTCTAAATAAACCGCTTACCCAAGATCAATTTAGCTATAAGTTAGCCAGCTTATTTGGTGCCAGTAATGATTGCATTATAGCGCCACCAAAAGGCTTGGAAGAGGAACAAGTAGAGCCTGACCTATCTGCGTATCATGTATTATTAGTTGACGATAATATGATAAACATTGAAGTAGCTAAGGCAATATTAAAACGTACTAAAGTAAAAATCACTTGTGCGTCAGACGGTATAGAAGCCTTAGAAGCACTGAGAGAAAACGAAGAGCAAGCTTTTGATGTTATTTTAATGGATTGCCAAATGACTAATTTAAATGGCTACGATACAACAAGTGAAATCAGAAATAGTAAGGCCGGGGTAGATTATACTCACATACCGATTATCGCTATGACAGCGAGTGCGATGGAAGGTGATAGAGAGCGTTGTTTAGCTGCTGGAATGAACGACTACATTACTAAACCAATTAAACCACAAACTTTAAAAGACAAGCTAATTACTTGGTTAAGTTAATCGTTTTGAAAATCAGCTGCTAAGCAGCTGATTTTTTTGGTTTGGTATTTGTTGACGTATTTAAAGGCGTGTTAAGAATAGCTATGTCTGCGCTATCGAGTATAAATTGTGTATCTGACCAATGTAGTAATTCTATCTTTCCATCTTGCTGCTCTACAAGCGCAGTACAGCTCTCAATCCAATCACCATCGTTACAGTACATAATACCGTCATCCACTTTAATTTTGGGATGGTGAATGTGTCCACAAATAATACCGTCTACGTTTTGTTTTTTAGCTTCATGAACTGCGGCATCTTCAAAGGCACTAATTGCTTCTCGAGCTTTGTGTACCCGAGCTTTTATCCACGATGCAAGCGAGTAATAGTTACCGCCAAATATTTTACGTATACGATTAGTCCAGCGATTTAAAAATAATAAAAAGTCGTATCCTGCATCCCCCGCAATACTAACAAGTTTGTTATAACGAGTCGCTGAATCAAAGTCGTCGCCGTGTATAAGTAAAAACCGTTTATTAGCTTTAGTGGTGTGAATAAACTGCTGGTGGATTTCAACACCAAATAATGTTTGATTTATATAGTTTCTAAACGCTTCATCATGATTACCAGGAATATAAATGACACGTGTACCGCTAGCTGCTTTTGTTTGTATGCAGTTTAATACTTCATAATGAGAAGGGTGCCAATAAAACTGTCGCTTCATTGACCATAAGTCAATAATATCACCCACTAAATAAAGTGTGTCAGATTCTACCGAGTTTAAAAAATCAAGTAAGTAATCAGCTTTACAATCTTTGTAACCTAAATGAACATCAGATATCCAAATGGCTGGATAATGTTGTTTTTTACGCAGTTGATTGTTTGTCATGCCCGTCATCCATAGTGTAATAATTAAACACTGTAGATAAATCTAATGACACTTATGAGACACTTTAGCGAAGCCTCCATGACAATTTATACCAAGGCACGTAATTAAAAGATTTCTATAAAGCTAGGAAAGGTGAGTCATTGAGCAGCTATTATTACGC
>NZ_JACJDN010000619.1:0-2323 GCF_014163565.1 Pseudoalteromonas sp. SR45-5
GTGCATTATTTAATCCTTCAAAGCTCTATTAACTAATGTTAGGCATGGGCCATTATTAGTTCTTTAGCATTCGCTTTAGCTGTTTTACTGATATTATCACCACCAAGTAAGCGAGCTATTTCATTAATACGACCATCTTTATTCAAAGGCTGCATATGAGTGAACGTTTCGCCTTGTGCTATTTCTTTAGCTACAAAAAATTGTTGGTGTGCGCTACTAGCAACTTGCGGTAAATGGGTAACACAAATCACTTGAGTAGACTTACCTAACTGGCGCAATAGTTTGCCTACGGCTGATGCTGTAGGGCCAGAAATACCTACATCAACTTCATCAAAAATAAGCGTTGGGGTTGTTACTTTTTGGGCAATAATTACCTGTATAGCAAGGCTAATTCGCGAAAGCTCACCACCTGAGGCTACTTTAGCTAACGGCTGAAGTGGCTGCCCAGGATTAGTTGATACTAAAAACGACACATTATCGTACCCTAAGCTATTAGGTGCGCGGCTACTCTCTTGAGTTAAAGCTATTTCAAATACACCGTTTTCCATCGATAAATTAGCCATGCTTTCACTTATTAGTGTGTTAAGTGTATTCGCATACTCATAGCGACTTTTACTTAGTTCATCGGCAGCTTGCTTATAACTAAGTAACGCGCTTTCTATTTCTGACTCTAGTTGCTCCAGACGATTACTATTATTACTTATTGACTCAAGCTCCTGAGCAATCGATTGATGAAACTCAACTAGCTGCTGTGGTTTTATGTGATGCTTACGCGCTAAATCCATCGCACCGCTTAGTCTATTTTCTACTTCACCTAAACGAGCAGGATCTAAATCTGCTTGCTCAGTATAATTTCGAACTTCACGGCTTGCTTCTTCAACTTGTACTGCGGCTTCACTAAGGAGCGCTGCTACGCCTGCTAAGCTTTCGTCGTATTGAGCCAGCTCAGCGAATTGTTGGGCACTGTGCTGAAGCATTGAACAAGCATTTTGTTCATCACTTTCATATAAGTATTGTAATTCACGTTGGCACGATTCTAATATTGTTTGGCTGTTACTAAGTTTGTAATGCTCGGCCTCAATTAAATCAAACTCACCTTCTTGTAAGGCAAACTCATCGAGCTCTGCAACTTGGTATTCTAACAATTGTTTTTGCGCTGCTTGTTGCTGCTGTTGTTGCTCTAAATGTTTAAATTCTTTTTGTAAGTTAGCAAACTGTTTATAGTTGTTATTTACATCATTTACTAAGTGGTGATGCCCTGCGTAGGCATCTAAAAGCTGTAACTGATGCTCAGCTTTTAATAAGTGTTGGTGGGCATGTTGTCCATGAATGGATATTAAATATTGACCAAGTTCTTTTAATTGTGATGCGGTAACGGCACTGCCATTAATATAGCTTTTACTGCGTCCATTTTTGCAAACAACACGACGTAATAAACATTCATTATCGTCATTGTTTAGCATATGTTGCTCTAAAAACGATTGAGCTAGCGGTAAATCTGTTAGGTCAAATTGAGCGCATACTTCTGCTTTATCAGAGCTTGGGCGCACTGCTGATGCTTCAGCTCGTTCACCTAAACATAATGATAGCGCATCAATAGCAATAGATTTACCAGCACCTGTCTCGCCAGTGATCGCGGTCATACCGCTGCACCATTCTGTGCTTAAATTACTAACAATTGCAAAATTTTTAACTTCTAAACCAATTAACATACTGTTTATCCATCCAGTCAATTAACTGTTAATTTATACAGTGTTTTGGTTTTTTGCAAATTAATTTTTTATTATTTATGCAACGCTTACATCTTGAGTAAATTGTGTATCAGAAGTTTTTGGGGAGGTATCAATTTGATCATCAACAATATCAGTAGCTTGTATAATGTCTTCGGTTTTAAGTAGCCCGATAAGTGGAGGTAAAGTATTTAGGTAAAAACTCTTATTGTATAAAATTCCTTGCTGAGGTAACTCAGATACAAAGTACTGTATATTATCAATCAATGGCTGGATTATATTCGTTTGATTAGTTTTAATTAACTCGTTGGACAACGTATTAATTAGTAGGTCAGCGGTATCTTCAAGTTGTTGCAAATTCTCGTCTGTATGCGATTGCACAACAAAAAAATTATTTACAATAGCTTGAATACGAGGAACGTATTTTGGGCGAATTATTTTAGCATCAAGAAGATTATTAAGCTTTGCTTTAAGGCGTGAATTTACATGCGAAACCCGTTCATTAAATAGTTTTTTTCTAGCTTCGATTGCTTTTTTGCGATTACTCTCAATTTTGAGGTAACTGTATAAAAGTGTAATTAATAGCAGTAAAG